>DLUN01000014.1:0-8916 GCA_003444615.1 Syntrophomonas sp. | reverse complement strand
GTTTATAACCAGCGGTAGTCGAAAACATCATTCGTTTAGTCATAGGTAGTCTGTTCCGGAAAGTAATAAGTATTAATGACTACCTTCATGTTAAACCGATTAGGAATAAGGCTTTCAGCCACCCTCATATCCGCTCCGCTTTCAAGTCGCCTTTCATCTATTTCCACTTCTACCTGCTCCAATTGGTCCTGGGAAATGTCCGGTGAGTCTAAATGATAAATAGGCATGCTTTTTTGTTCCGCTAACTCTCTGCTGTTTTCCACCTTACAGGCTTGGAAAGTTACCTGGGTAATATTTATAAACCGGGGCGACGCCAATAATTCCTGCAGAAAGTCAAATAAAGAAGAGGCAGAGCCCATTGCTTCTAACGAAAAAACTAAGGTACCAACCTTCCTTTGGTCCTTATCAGCTACCTGGTATTCCACAGAAGCTATCTCAACATCGCACTTATGAGTGGTTTCAGTCAGAGAATTCAGAAACGGTATTATTTCCGGTTCGGTAGGAAGTTGCGCTTTTATAATAGCTATTTCACCAGACAAATTAACCGGTTGATTGGCTTCTTGTTTCTTATGGATAGCTTCTAACTTGGTTTGTTCTTGGGTTAATCGTTGATTGTCCACTTGTAGGGCTGCTATTTTAGACTGCAGGGGAAGATAGGCAAACCACCCATAACAGAATACCATCAAACCAAAAATAGTGATTACTAGCAGGGTTTTTTCCCGTTGCGAAAGGCTCATTTACCCGCTACCTCCCCTGCTGCCACCAGAGTAAAACTAATTTCCCCGGTTTTGCTATTGCTTTGGGCAGAAATAAATTGGATTCCTTGGATGTAATCTTCCTGCTGCAGCTTTTCCACCAACTCTATCAGACTGTTGTGACTGTTGGTATAGGCGTTGATAGTTATTTCACCTTTATCATTAATATCCATCTTATCGATGGTGATTTTCTCCACACTTATTTCATATATTCCTTTCATCTGGTCAAGATCAATCCTGCGTTCTCTTTCTAGCTCAGCAAGGTGTGCTCGGCGTGAGTCCAGTTCCTTCAATTCTTGTCCCCCAACTCCTCCTGCTGTAGCCATCGCCCTATTCAATTCCCCCACCTGCTCATTAAGTTGCCGGTTTTGGTTTTCCAGAGCCTGTAACTGCTGGTTTTGGCTCCACCAGGTTTTGGCCCCTATCACTACTAGCAAAATGGTAACCACAACTATAATAACGACTTTTCTCCATAACCGGCGCTTTTGTCGGGTTTCCTCCTGGCGATAGTACAGAAGATTGATCTTTGGCTGATCCTGGGTCTTCAACTAAATCCACCCCCGCATAGCTAACCCCAATGCTACGGGATATTCATGCATTAATGCTTCTTTATCCTTGGCAGTGATATTGTCAGTTAACTGTACACAAGAAGACAAATTGCCTGCTATTATGGGCACTCCTATGGCCCGGCTCAAGTACTCTGCTATACCTCCTACCCGGGCACCTCCACCGCATAGAACAATTCCTTTCAAGGTCTCACCCTTGCTCTGCAGGCGGAAGTATTCCAAGGAGCGATTTAGCTCGTTGACAAAGTTCACCATGAAGCTAGCCTGCTGGAAATCCTGGCAGTGTATTTCTCCCAGACCCATAATCCCCTGGTCAGACTCGTTCCTGTATTGGTATAAGGTTGTACAACCAAACCCTATATAGCGAACAAACACCAGTATCCCCTTTTGAAAAACCGCCAAATAACTGCAGTTCCAACCAATGTTTAACACACCCTGGGCTTTATCCCCACTCAGTTGTTGCTGGTACAATGTGTGTAGGGCCAGGGGCTCGATCTCTACGCGCTTCAGTCTAAGACCCGCTACTCTACAGGTCTCCATCAGATTTTCCGTTTGAGCTTTGCGAGCGGCTACAAAAAACAACTCGCATCTTTTACCTTCCTCATCTTCAAAATAGCGAACTGGATAAACATCAGTAGTAATGTCTTCTATGCTTATAGGCAGCAAACTAATGGCCTGGTAGAGGGCAGCGTTCCTCATATCCCTTAGTTTCATAGCCGGTAAGGTTAGTAAACGAGTATAAACCTGCTGTCCTGATACTGCTGATACAGTGGTAGCTCCTCGTAGTTTAAGCCGGTTAACCAGCTTGCCCAATTCTTGTCCTATTAAGTCCGGGTTAATTATAAAGCCGTTTTCGACAAGACCCCTAGGTGTTGGCATCTGGCCAAGGGTTTTTATCTGGGTTCTATCCCCCCGGCGCTGAACCTGCACCAGCTTAATCAACTGACTGCCGATATCTAACCCAGTTGACGTTTTGCTGGTAAACAAGCTGCACCCCTCCCCTTTAACTTTTACAAAACATAGTGAAGGCAAAATTTGCGGGATATTCGTATCTAAATCTTTATAATTGTCTCCTACCACAGTCCCATATACCAGGACACAATCTCAGGGGTAAACAAAAAAGCCGTATAAGCCCCCACAGCCAAGAAAGGCCCAAACTTCACCGGAGTCTTGCGCCCAGCTTTTCCAAGGAGGATTAGTGTAACGCCAAACACCGACCCCAACAGGGAAGACAGTAGCAAAGTTATAACCGCCCCCGGCAGGCCTGTAAAAGCTCCGATCACAGCCGCCAGCTTAATGTCGCCGCCTCCCATGCCCCCCTTAGAAATTACCGCCACTAAAAGGAGCACTCCCAGAAAAGCCACGGCTCCCCCCAACGCCTGGAAAAATCCAATGGTGAAAAAGGAAAAGGCTAACCCCAAAGCTAAACCAGGAATAGTGATAATATCCGGAATAATGCCTTCAGCCAAGTCAATAAAGGCGGCAGAAACAAGAACAATGGTCAACGCCCACCCCGCCACAGTCTGGGCGGACATACCCCAGCGCAGGAATACTCCCATAAACAATACCATAGTCAGAAATTCCACGGCTGGATAACCAATGCTGATGGCAGCCTGACAGTACCTGCATCTTCCCTTTAAGAACAGCCAGCTAAACAGTGGCACCAGGTCCAGGACCCTCAGTTTAGTCTGGCAATGGGAACAATGGCTGGGAGGGCTCACTATAGACTCCCCCATGGGAATACGGGTAATCAGCAAAGCTGTAAAAGACCCGAAAACAAGGCCTATCGCTGCTACTGTCAAATAAAACACTATCTCCAACTGTAATCTCCTTGAGCAATAATTATCGGGAGAGTCTGTTCAATCTGCCGGGCTAGATGATGGCTTCCTGTATTTCCATCATCATAATACCTCTCCACTCATAGGCGATTATCAGCCATAATTTTACTATATTAATAGTTGTTTGAATATGTCTTTTTAGGGAAGTCTTTCCCGATGGATGGAGCAGAATAAAGATGAGACACATGAGGTCAGCTGGAGCTTTCCTAGGCGGGCGGTATATTTGCTGATGCTATTTATTCCCCCAAAAATTAAGCAAAGGAATCCTTATCCCAGTGCATGATCTCGATTATGTTCCCTTCTGGATCACGGGCATATACAGCGGTCAGAGTACCTACACCCGGAACCTGGTTATGGATTAATTCTCCAGCCCTTTTACCCCCATGTTGAAGCAGCTTATCCAGCACGGCCTCTACCGAATCTACTTCAAAAGCCAGGTGAGAATATCCAGGGCGATTTACTGCTGGTTCATTTTCACTTTCAGCCTCAGGTTCATACTGAAATATTTCCAGGGTAGGGCCATCGGTGTAACCGGGCAGTCGCAAGTGGGCTCCCCGGATACGAACATTGTTTATGCCGGATAACTGGTCAGCCCACTCACCATGTAGATCTCTTTCAGGAGGGACTAACTGGCATTCAAACACATTAATATAGAACTGGGCTAAACTCCTCCAGTCACGGGCAATAATGTTGGTGTGTACATACTTCATTCCCTGTCACCTCTTATATTTATCTCTTATTAATCCCTTAGTCTGAAAATAGTTACCCGAATTCAATAAGGTAAGACCGGCCAATATCTACAGTTCTAAACAGGGTTTACTCAATCTTGTCTAAACCAAATTTCTTGTGTAGGACCTGAACGGCTTCCTGGATCCGGTCCTCATCAATCACACAGGATACTTTGATTTCCGAAGTGCTGATCATATGAATATTGATATCGGCATCAGCCAGAGCTTCAAACATATCGGCGGCTACACCGGGATTACTCTGCATGCCTGCGCCTACTATGGACACTTTGGCTACATTATTCCCATAAGACATGCCCGAAGCTCCGATCTCCTTTACCAACTCTTCGACTACTGGGACAGCCTTGCCCAGGTCATTTTCCTCGATAGTAAAGGCAATATCGTTACGGTTATCCCGCATGGCACTTTGAATAACCATGTCTACGTTTATCCCCGCATCGGCCAGACCTCTGAACAGGGTTTTGGCAATACCAGGCCGGTCAGGTACGTCAAAAATAGCAAAACGGGTACAGTTTAAGTCATGGGCGACTCCTGTTACAATTCTCTGTTTCTCCATATTTTCAACCTCCGTAATAATGGTTCCGGGGTGATCACCAAAACTGCTTAAGACTTCCACATCCACACCATAGAGCATGGCAAACTCAACTGCCCGAGGCTGCATAACCCCTGCACCCAGGTTGGCTAATTCCAGCATCTCATCGTAAGATATGGCGGACAGCTGGCGAGCTTCCGGTACAACGCGGGGGTCGGCGGTAAACACACCATTAACATCGGTAAAAATCATACAGCGTTCGGCTTCTAAAGCTGCTGCCAATGCTACCGCACTGGTATCAGACCCGCCCCTGCCCAGAGTAGTGATGTCGCCTTCCGGAGAGATACCCTGAAACCCTGCTACTACCACAATGTTGCCCAGCTCTAATTCCCGGCGAATACGCTGGGGATCTACATCGGTAATGCGGGACTTGCTGTAGTTAGCATCGCTCTGCACCCCTGCCTGCCAACCAGTCAATGATACAGCCTTGCAATTCATATTATTTAAGGTTAAAGCCAGTAGTGCTGCTGACTGCTGTTCGCCAGTAGCCAGAAGCATATCCATCTCCCGGCAGTTTAGCTCAGGACCTGCCTGTTTGGCCAGTTCTATGAGGTCATCGGTAGTATCTCCCATGGCAGAAACAACAACGACCATGTCTTTTCCCTGGTCTTTCATACCTTTGGCACGTTCTGCCACCCTCCTGATGTGTTCCATAGACGCCACCGAACTTCCTCCGAACTTTGCCACTATTAAACCCAAAATTCTCACTCCCTAGTTTATTTACGCTTATCTATTCATTCAGGTCGGTTAGTATTTCTGTTCCCTTATTGTCTATCTGTAAACTAAACCCCCGGCTCCTAACCCCGGCCGCACTGAAAGCTTCCTGCATGGCCTGGGCCACTCTATTTTGCTCACTTGCGGTACAAAAAGCCAGGATAGAAGGTCCGGCTCCACTCAGGGCAGTCCCTAAGGCTCCCTGGCTTTTGGCAGCCTTCATAACCTGGTCAAATCCAGGTATGAATTGCTTGCGCAGGGGCTGGTAGATCTGATCATCCATGGCTTTATCTAGGTTACTGAAATCCCTATTGTGGAGGCTTGCCAGGAGGAAACAGGCTCTTTGCAAATTGCTAACGGTCGCATTCAGATCGATTTGCTGGGGAAGTACTGAGCGGGATATTCCTGTGGGCAATTCGAATTCCGGCACCACTATTACCACGCCGATTTCATCTGGTAAGCGAACCTTCTGGTAGTAAACCTGTTTATTATCCACCATGGCTGTTGTCAATCCACCCATAAAGGCCGGAACTACATTATCGGGATGGCCTTCCATTTCCACAGCTAAGGCCAGGACTTGCTCTTGATGCAAAGGTTTTCCCAATAATTCATTGGCGGCGGTCAAACCGGCGACAATAGCAGCAGCACTGCTCCCCAGTCCTTTGCCCATAGGAATTTCATTATAAATGCGCAGCTTTACTGCCCACCGGTGACCGGCAGTCTGGATCACACGATCGGCCGCCTGCCATACTAAGTTGCGCTCGGGAAGACTTTTATTTCCCTGGGCTCCTTCGCCAGCAAACTCTATAATATTCTGGTCTGACCATTCTATATCAACCTGCAGGTAAAGTGACAATGCCAAACCCAGGGTATCAAAACCAGGGCCTAAATTAGCACTGGTCGCGGGAACTCTCACCCTTATCATTTCAGACCTCCCGGTCAAACAGTTTCCCTCTGGGTACCTTCCAAACGAATCACGCTGTTTATCTGACTCACAATACTCATACCGCTGAGAACCGCCAAGGCATCCCTTAGGCTCTTTTCCCGCACCCGGTGGGTTATCATAATCAGTTCCGCCATGTTATCATCACTGGATTTTTGCAGAACAGTAGCAATGCTAACGTTATTGTTGCCGAAAACGCCGGCAATGCCTGCCAGTACTCCAGGACGGTCGGTGACTCTCATGCGAATATAGTATTCCACTTCCAGCTCGTTAATGCTCACTATGGGTTTTTGTTCGTAACAGGTGCAGCCAATGCGGGCATTGGTATGATGGTTCAGGTTACGCACGATCTCGATAACATCGCCAACCACCGCACTGGCAGTAGGCATCTGCCCCGCTCCTCTTCCAAAATGCATTATTTCACCTACCGCATCTCCCTGAACATAAACCGCATTGAATACATCATTGACGGCTGCCAGAGGATGATTGGCAGGTAGAAATGCCGGGTGCACCCGCACCTGTATTTGGCCCCATTCGTTTTCCTTGGCAATTGCTAAAAGTTTAATAACAAAACCCAGTTCATGGGCATAGCGAATATCTTCGGCCGTAATACCGGTTATACCTTCCACATACACGTCATCCAGGGTAACCCGGCTGTTAAAAGCTATCGATGATAGTATGGCAATCTTGCGGGCAGCATCTAAACCAGAAACATCCGATGCCGGATCAGCTTCCGCATAACCCAACGCCTGGGCTTCTTCTAAAACCTGCTGGTAATCAAGTCCCTGGCGGCTCATTTTGGTCAGTATGTAGTTAGTGGTTCCGTTTAGTATACCAATAACCTGCTGTATTTGATTGCCAGCCAGAGATTGTTTGAGGGGATATACAATGGGAATCCCTCCCCCTACACTGGCTTCAAAATAGAAATCTACCTGATGCTTTTCGGCCGTCTCAAATAAGGCCTGGCCATTCACTGCAATTAAGTCCTTATTGGCAGTTACCACATGCTTGCCCTGGCACATGGCCTCCAGGATATAAGTGGAAGCCGGTTCAATCCCTCCGATCAATTCCACCACTATATCTATTTCCGGATCATTCACGATATCTTCAAAGTTACTGGTAATGCGGTCAGGCTCTATTCCCAATGCCAGACACTTGTCCACATCTTGTTCCAGCACACGGCGAATAACTACTTCGTCGCCACTGCGCTGGGCAATGGTAGCTGCGTTCTTCTCCAAGAGTTTTACTACTCCGGAACCTACTGTTCCGCATCCCAATAAACCAATTTGTATCATTAAGCTGCCCCTCCTGCATTAATATCAGCTTTTACCAACCACTTCAACATTCAGTACTCCATCCAGAGCCCGCAGTTGATTAAGCATTTCCTCTACGGACACCGACACTTCATCAATATTTAAAGATAGGGTAACATAGGCTACCCCATGCAGAGGAAGATTCTGATTAATAGTTAATACATTGGCCTGCAGTGAAGCAATACAGTTGAGTACCCCCGATAGAATACCGGAAATATGGCGAAGAAGCAAGGAAATATTTATTATGCTCATGTTTTCAGCATCAAAGAAGGAAAAAACGCCATCCTTATACTTGTAGAAGGTGCTCCGGGCTATACCCACGCGCTTCACCGCTTCCAGAATACCCTCAACTTCACCGCTGGCCAGCATTTCCTTAGCCAAAGCGGTTTTCAAAATCGATTCCGGGAGAATATCCTCCCGCACCAGGTAAAACTTTTTCTCAGCCTTAACCATAACTCCCTCTGTCTGCCACAGGCGGATTTATTTCTTCACAATACGGACATTATAACATGAGGTATTAAACACAGGCAATGGAAAAGGTCGGGATAATCTTTTCATCCAATCTTTTATCCTTTCCATAGGTGGTTTGCCATACAAGTTATTGTCGTGCCTATGAAGATTGCCAGGGAACAGAACGAGCCGTATAATTTAGGGAAGCAAAATATCAGCAGCGGTGCTATAAAATAAACCGCTATGAACAGGAATAGTAAAGGAGATTAGCAATGAAGAAAGTGTTTATGATTCTTTTTATGGCTGTTTTATTACTGTCAGGCTGTGGCAGTAATGAAATCAAATACAATATTGTTTTTCATGCCACCATCGAAAGTATTCAGGATAACCGCATAATGGTAACCACTACTGATGATGTGGGCTTTGATAAAGCCAGGGTTGGTTTTGATGAAAATCTTGAAATCCCATTTGATCTGGCTGAGGGGCAAGTAATCGAGATTGAAGCTCTGCCTGAAATTCGGGAGAGCTATCCTGTGCAGATTACAGCAGTAAAGATAAGCCTAGTAGCAGAACCAAGAAAAAATAGCTACACTAAGATAACCCCCCAAGAAGCGCAGGCAATGATTGACGGGGATGTAATCATCCTTGACGTACGCACTCCGGCCGAGTTCGCTGAGGGACATATCCCTGATGCCCTTCTGCTTCCCAATACTGAAATAAAGCAAAGAGCCGAAGAACTGCTTCCTGACAAGGAGCAGACCATTCTCGTGTACTGCCGCAGCGGTCGCCGCAGCGCTCAGGCGGCGCAAGAATTAGCCGAACTGGGCTACACCAACGTCTATGATTTCGGTGGTATTCTTGACTGGACTGGAGAAGTGGTGCAATAAGTAGGAATAGCCTAGGAGGCGATGCCTACACCGCCCCGCAAATAGTTCGGTAAGAGGTATTCCCACAGCGACCCTAATTGTATCGGAAAGGATACATATGTAGTCCTTTAGG
>DLUN01000233.1:6698-6877 GCA_003444615.1 Syntrophomonas sp. | reverse complement strand
GGTTAAAAACGGTTTACCGCCCAACTTCTTAATTATTTGCACCAGGCGACGCAAATAAGGGGGGCGTATGTACGCCATATTCCCCAATTCCCCGAAATGCAACTTAACCGCTACCAGATCCCCTTCGTCAATCACCTTGTTTAAGCCCGCTTGCTTAAAGAGCCTTTCCATTTTATCCA
>DLUN01000233.1:0-6437 GCA_003444615.1 Syntrophomonas sp. | reverse complement strand
CTTTAGCAGGCATAACATCACTCCCCTTATTTTGAGTTAACATTTAAGTCCCCATGCGAAAGGTAGCGCGTGGAATCGCTTTAACATTGTCTGTAATCCCCTTTTGATATTTCTTCATCGCTATGCTCCTCACAACTATCACCAGAAGATCAGGCCACGATGAATGAAACCATTGCTGGTCGGCTTAAGCAGGAGTATTAGCCGGGCGAGTGACGTACGACGAGCCGTTGCAACACACGGCGAAACTGAGGGCTGCGAAGGGTCGCTCGAAACAGGATGTTTTGTTAGCCCGGTACCCCCTGAGTCGCACATCGAGCCGCTACTATATCGTGACGACGGAACAGGTGCGAAGGGTGAACCTACTGGCATCATATATGCTATGCAGCTAACTTAATTGGGACAGTACGAAGCGGTGGAGAGCTTCAGCCACACCGGCTTCCTCATTAGATGCAGTCACATAATCAGCGGCATCTTTCACCACATCCCGGGCATTGCCCATAGCCACACCTACTCCCGCCCATTCAATCATGGCCAGATCATTGTAACTATCGCCCACCGCCAATACTTCCTTGCGATCTATACCAAAATGCTGGGCAACTACCTCCAAAGCACTGCCTTTGTTAGCCGATTGGTCCATCACTTCCAAATAGTAGGGCTTAGATCGGGTTATGTTCAGCAACTTGCTGTATCGGCCCTTTAATTCCAGTTCCATATCCAAAAGAGCCCGCTCATTGTCAGTAATAGCCATTATCTTAAGAGGCTGTCCCTGCTGCACGGCCTCCATTAAGTCCGGAACCAGCCGGGGCTCAACTCCTGCCAAATTAGCGTAAGCCAGTCCTTCTTCCGTCAGGCTTTCCAAACACAGTTCATCCTCTATGTAAGTATGAAAGTGCACTTTAGCCTGCTTAAAATACTGCATAACCTCGATAGCCAAATCCTGAGGCACTGGTCGATAATACAGGATTTCTTCCGAATAAGAGTTTTTCACCAGGGCTCCCTGATAAGTGATAAGCGGCAGGTCAGCTTTTATCTGGCGGGCATAAGGCAGAGCCGAGCGGTACATCCGCCCGGTAGCTAGAGTGACCTTAATCCCCAGCTCCTGAACCTGGCGAATGGCCTCCAGACAAGATGGAGCGATCTGTAAGCCCGAATCCAACAGAGTATCATCCAAATCCACCGCTACAAGCTTAATGGCCATAATTACCTCCTTTGACAGGTAGCGTAAAAATAAGCCAGGCAAAAGCCCGGCAGAGTATGCTGCTTGCTATTATTCCCAATTAACGGAATCGAAATCCCTCATCATCAATGAACAGACTTATTATAAAGCTAATTACACTGAAGAGTATGGCACTTAAGATGGCCCAACCAAAACCGTGAATATCAAAACCCCGAATGGTGGCCGAAGTGAGCCATAACATCAGTGCATTAATAACAAAGGTAAATAACCCCAAAGTTAAGATATTAAGCGGCAGGGTTAAAATCAGGAGCAAGGGACGGATCACGGCGTTAATAATACCCAGAAATACTGACCCCACTATGGCTCCCCAAATAGTAAGCTGAAAACCTGGTAGAATTGCCGCGGTTATAATAAGTGCTGCTATGTTTAACAACCAACGAGCCATTAAACCTGACATGATTATCCTCCTTTCAAATCTGGTGGTTTTTGGCTCCGGAATTATGCATTATTCTACCATATTTCTATAAACAATAGTCGGCTCAGGTCGAAATGGTTCCATGAAAATATTCATATACACGCCGGGCCACAGTTCGATTCATACCGGGAACAGCGGCCAATTCTTCCAAAGAGGCTTCTCTTATACCGTTTACAGAACCAAACTTCTTCAGCAAAGCCCGGCGCCGCTGGGGCCCCACCCCTTCAATATGATCCAGAGCAGATGAAGTCATGCGCCGGGTCCGGCGCTGCCTATTGTATTCTACCGCAAAACGGTGCGCCTCATCCCGCAATCGCTGCAGCAACCGCAACCCTTCGTCACGACGCGGCAGGACCAGTGGTTCACTCCGGTGGGGCTTGTAAATCTCCTCATTTTTCTCGGCTAAGCTTATCAGCGGAATCTCCACACCCAGTTCATCCAGAACCGCCTGCACCGCATTTACCTGTCCCAGCCCTCCGTCAATCACAACTAAATCAGGCTCAGGTAAAAAAGCCGGGTTCTGCTGCTGGGCCTGCATAAAACGGCGCCGCAAGGTTTCCCGCATCGAAGCAAAATCATCGTTTTGGTCCTGTTTTATTTTGAAGCGGCGATAAGCACTGCCATCGGGAACTCCCTGGGTAAAGACCACCATGGAAGCCACGGTTTCCTGGCCCCCTAGATGGGAAATATCGTAGCATTCGATACGCTCCGGTACTACCGGTAGTTCCAGTACTTTGCTCAAGTGTATCAAAACCGCCTGCTGGCGAGATTCTGCTTCATACCTCTCCTGGAAAAGCAGGTGAGCGTTTTCCATCATCATATCCAGCAAACTGCGTTTGTCGCCTCGCTGGGGCACCTTGATGCTCACTTTGTGGCCGGTAACACTGTGCAGCCATTCCTCTATCAATTCCTGTTCAGCCGGCAGGGTACTCACCATCAGTTCCTTAGGGATATCTTCATTGTCGGTATAATACCGGCGTAAAAACTGAGCCATTAACTCTCCTTCATCCTGTCCAGTGGGACGATTCAGCCAGAAAGTATCTTTAGCCATAATTTTTCCGCTGCGAATCTTAAAAACCGAAGCCAGGCTGTCCTTTTCCCCCACAATAATCCCTATTAAGTCCAGATTCCAAGGAGATTGCAGGTGCACTTTCTGGATTTCACTAATTTTGCGGATAGCGTTGATCTGATCCCGCAGACGGGCCGCTTTTTCGAATTCCAGGTTATGGGCCGCTTCCTTCATTTCCGCTTCCTTGGCCTTTAACACCTCCCGGCTGTCCCCTTCCATGAAAGCAATTATCTGCTCCACCATCTGAAGGTATTCTTCCTTGGATACCTGACCGGTACAGGGCGCTAGGCATTTTTTCAGATCCCGGTTTAAGCAAGGCCGGTTAAGGGGACGTAAAGTCTTGCAGGTACGCAAGGGGAATAAGGATGTCAGGAGGCGCAGGGTTTCCTTCAAAGAAGCAACATCGGTATAAGGGCCAAAATAGCGGGAAACCTTATCCTTCTTTTCCCGGGTTATATAAACCCGCGGATAGGGTTCAGCCATGCTTATTTTCAGGTAGGGATAGGTTTTATCATCCCGCAGATCAATGTTGTAGCGAGGTTGGTAGGCCTTGATCAGGTTGTTTTCCAGGATCAAGGCCTCTACTTCACTATTGGTAACGATAAAATCAAAATCATCTACCCGCCCCATCATCGCCCGCACCTTGGGATGTAAGCGGTCTGCACTCTGGAAATAAGAGCGCATGCGCTGGCGCAGGGCTTTGGCTTTGCCCACATAAATAACCTGCCCGGCCTGGTCTTTGTACATATAAACCCCGGGCTTTAGGGGTACATTTTTTAGCCTTTCCTTTAACTGTTCCGTTTTCATGAAACACACGCCTTGTTAGGCTGATCATCTCCCATTCCCAGTATGGGGCGCAGGAACCGTCCCGTATAAGACGCAGGGCACCCTGCTACCTGTTCGGGAGTGCCTTGGGCTACTATCTGCCCACCTTTATCTCCACCTTCTGGCCCCAGATCAATCAGATGGTCAGCACATTTAATCACATCCAGATTATGCTCGATGATAAGGACGGTGTTGCCCGCATCGGTTAACCGGCTCAACACATTCAACAGATGCTTAACATCATGCTTGTGCAGTCCGGTAGTAGGCTCATCCAATATATACAGGGTTTTGCCGGTAGAACGCTTGGACAGTTCCGTAGCCAATTTCACCCGCTGGGCTTCACCTCCTGACAAGGTTGGAGCCGGTTGTCCCAGCTGGATATATCCTAAGCCCACATCCTGCAGTACTTTTAGCTTGCGATGGACGCGAGGGATAACTTCAAAAAAGTCTACCGCTTCATCCACGGTCATGGCCAGTACATCGGCAATGGTTTTGCCTCGGTATTTGACCTCCAGGGTCTCCCGGTTGTAGCGTTTGCCTTTGCACACCTCACAGGGAATATATACATCGGGCAAAAAATGCATTTCTATCTTTATGATCCCATCTCCAGAGCAGGCTTCACACCGGCCTCCCCGGACATTAAAACTGAACCGCCCCGGCTTATAACCCCGCATTTTGGCTTCCGCTGTTTCCGCAAACAGTTCCCGGATATGATCAAAGACTCCCGTATAAGTGGCGGCATTGGAGCGTGGGGTACGCCCGATGGGGGATTGATCAATGTTTACTACCTTATCAAGAGCCTCCAGCCCTTCGATACCCTCATGGGCTCCGGGGCGATACCGGCTCCCGTAGAGGTGCTTCATCAAGGCTGGGTAAAGGATTTCCTCTACCAGGGTGCTCTTGCCAGATCCTGATACTCCGGTGACAACTACCATCTTGCCCAAAGGTATGCTCACATCGATATTTTTCAGATTATGTTGGCGGGCCCTTTTTATTACCAGATGGCAGCCGTTACCGCTGCGCCTCTTTTCCGGAATCTCTATATCCAGTTTGCCAGCCAGATACTGTCCCGTCAGAGACCTTTCACAAGCCATAATATCCTCTACTGTACCCTGGGCTACAATTTCTCCCCCGTTTAATCCAGCCAAAGGGCCAATATCTATTACATGGTCAGCACTGCGAACGGTTTCCTCGTCGTGCTCCACCACAATAACGGTATTGCCCAGGTCGCGCAGCCTCTTTAATGTTACCAGCAAACGCTGGTTATCACGAGGATGCAAACCTATACTGGGCTCGTCCAGAACATACAGCACTCCCACCAGGCTTGAACCCACCTGGGTCGCCAGCCGGATACGCTGAGCCTCTCCTCCGGAAAGGCTCCCTGCTTTCCGGTCCAGGGTCAGGTAATCCAGCCCTACATCAAGTAAGAAATGCAGCCGTTCTTTGATTTCTTTAACCACCTGGCGGGCGATAATGGTCTCCCGTTCATTTAGCTCCAATTGTTCAAAAAAATCTATGCATTCCTTTACTGACAGGGCTGTGACCTGGTTAATAGACTTACCCCCTACCAGAACCCATAGAATTTCCTCCCGCAAGCGTTTGCCCTCACAGGTGGGACACAGGGAGTAGGTCATATATTTTTCGATCTCCTCCCGGGCATAGTCCGAGCGGGTTTCCATGTAGCGACGGCTAAGGTTGTTAATAACTCCTTCGTAAGCAGAGCGGAAAGTACCGGTCTCACCATAGGAATTAGTATAGACCACTTTGAACTTTTCCCCGCCATTGCCATAGAGAATGAAGTCGATCTGTTTTTTGGTAAGTTCCTTTAGGGGGCGGTCTAAGGGAATCTTGTAATGGTGAGCCGCCGCCGCCAAAATCTGATTATAGTAGGTGAAAAAGTTATTGGACCAGGGAATAATCGCCCCGTCTTCCAGGCTCTTTTCCATATCCAGGACCAGACTGGCATCAATCTCCCGCTTCCAGCCCAAGCCGTCACAATCCGGACAGGCCCCGAAAGGATTATTGAAGGAAAACATACGGGGACTCAGTTCCGGCAGGCTGAAGCCACAATCCGGACAGGCGAAATCCCGGTTAAAAAGCAACTCTTCTTCGCCCTCATCTTTAAGCCACAGTACAGCTATGGTGCCTTCACTCAACTCAAAAGCTAATTCCAAAGACTCTGCCAAACGGCTGTTGATTCCCTCTTTGATAACCAAACGGTCCACTACCACATTGATATCATGCTTTTTGTTTTTATCCAGGTTAATCTCCTCATCGGAGGTATATTCATAACCATCTACTATGACCCGCACAAACCCATCCTTGAATAGGTTCTGCAGCAGTTTGCGGTGCTCCCCTTTCTGGCCCTTAACAACAGGGGCCAGAATCTTAATGCGGCTGTTAGCCGGCAGTGCCAAGAGGGCATCCACAATCTGATCAATAGTCTGCCGTTGAATAGGCTTGTGACAATGAGGACAATGGGGACGCCCCACCCGGGCAAACAGAAGCCTCAGGTAATCGTAAATTTCGGTTACCGTACCTACCGTAGAACGGGGGTTATTGGAGGTAGACTTCTGATCTATAGAGATGGAAGGGGACAGCCCTTCTATATAATCCACATCCGGTTTGTCCATCTGCCCCAGAAATTGGCGCGCATAAGTAGACAGTGACTCCACATAGCGCCGCTGCCCTTCACTGTAAATGGTATCAAAAGCCAGGCTGGACTTGCCTGAACCAGAAACGCCTGTAAATACCACCAGCTGGTCCCGGGGTATGGTCACATCAATATTTTTCAAATTATGTTCTCGAGCGCCTTTTACCAATATTTGATTCTTTACCATTTCTCTCTCCTCACAGGTTGTCAGGTCGACACGGGGGTGACACGGGGACGG
>DLUN01000074.1 GCA_003444615.1 Syntrophomonas sp. | reverse complement strand
CAGGCTCAGTTTAGCCAGCACCAGGATAATCCTTTTACCATTAATCTAGTTACATTCGGGTATAAATCAGGGATCCCTATGGATTCTGATTTGGTTATAGATGTACGCTTTTTGACCAACCCTTTTTATGATCCGGTTATGCGAACCATGACCGGTGCTGATCAGCCGGTAATAGATTATGTACTGGATTCACCCATCACCAAATCCTTTACCCGCAGGTTCTTAAATTTATTAAAATTCTTGATTCCCCACTATATTAAGGAGGGTAAGACTAACCTAAACGTGGCTATTGGCTGTACTGGAGGCCAACACCGGTCTGTGGTTTTAGGGGACTACATCGGCCACAAGCTGAAAAAACTGGGATACAATGTCTTGGTGAGGCATAGAGATATTGCGAAGTATAAGGCGGAGGAATAAATGACTTATTTTCTGACAGAACCCAAAGTAGTTGTTATCGGTGGTGGCACAGGTCTATCGGTCCTCTTGAAAGGACTTAAACAGTATACTTCTCAACTGACTGCTGTTGTCACGGTAAGTGATGATGGAGGCAGTTCAGGCCGTCTGAGGGCGGAACTGGGAGTATTGCCGCCCGGTGATGTGCGCAACTGTTTGGTGGCCTTAGCGGAAACAGAAACCTTAATGGATAAGATATTTCAGCACCGCTTTTCCCAGGGGAATTCCCTGCAAGGTCATAATCTGGGCAATCTTCTCCTGGTGGCTATGTCGGAAATCACCGGGGATTTTGTGTCAGCCATCAAGGAAGTTAGTAAGGTACTAAAAGTAAGAGGCAATGTGATCCCGGCTACCCTGGAACAGGTGGCTCTGGGAGCAGTAATGCGAGATGGGGTCACTGTTTTTGGGGAAACCTCTATTCGAGAATATGGGGATTCCATTGACAGGTTGTACCTGGTACCAGAATCCTGTGCCCCAGTTCCCGCAACCCTGGAAGCCCTTATGGAGGCTGACGCTATCATAGTTGGGCCTGGCAGTCTTTATACCAGTATTATTCCTAATCTGCTGGTGGATGGAGTAGTTGATGCCATCCGCCGGTCGCCGGCTCTGACCTTTTATGTGTGCAACATCATGACCGAGAATGGAGAAACCGATAATTTCTCGGCTGCCGACCACCTTAAAGTGATTATGAAACACATTGGCCAGCAGATATTTGATTATGTAGTAGTCAACAACGGCTTTATTGACCAGGAGAGATTGGACCGTTACCTGGAGGAAAAAGCGGTACCGGTGGAAGCTTCGGTAGCCGAACTACAGGAACTGGACCTAGAGGTTATAGAAGCGGATTTAGTCAGTGATACAGAAGTGGCGTGGCATGACCCCCACAAGCTGGCTCGGGTGATTTTTGACACTCTGTACCGGGGAAAACCTTAACGGAGGGAGCCAAAATGAGTTTTGCCACACAAGTGCGCGGCGAATTGGCCCGGCTGTATCCGGAGCGGATGTGCTGTGGTAAGGCAGAACTAGCAGCATTGTTAGTGCTTAATACCTCTTTGGTAAACGAGGAAGGCCAGTTAACTTTAGCCGCAGAATTCGAAAATGCAGCCACGGCACGGAAAGTTTTTTCACTCTTAAAAGAGTTATATGCTTTGCCGGCTACGGTGAGCAGTGTGGAAAAGCGACGTTTTCGAAAAACAAGAGTATACCTGGTTAAAAGTGATTTGAATGAAACTAACCATGAGATATTGCGCGAGTTGGGATTGGTGAATCATTATGGTAAATTTATGCCCCGAGTTAGGTGGAAACTGCTGAACCGCAATTGCTGCCGGCGGGCTTACCTGCGGGGAGCTTTTCTAAGCCGCGGCTTTATTAGCCGGCCCGAAGGAAATTATCACTTGGAGATAGTGCTAAATGATGCCCACATTGCTGCCGCTTTGCTTAAGCTGATGGCCCGTCTGAATCTGGAGGCGCGTCTTACGGAAAGGAAAGCCAGCCAGGTTCTATATATTAAGGAGGCCGAAACTATTGTGGATTTCCTGCGTACGGTAGGTGCCAGCAAGGCCTTGCTGGACTTTGAAAATGTTCGCATTGTAAAATCCATGCGCAATAATGTCAACCGTCAGGTGAACTTTGAGACGGCTAATCTGGCCAAAACGGTAGACGCTTCCGTACGGCAGATAGCTTGTATCAAGCAAATTGTTGACTCGTATGGGTGGGACGGCATTCCTGCTGGACTCAGGAATTTGGCTGAACTCCGGTTAGAGTTTCCCGATTCATCCCTTAGAGAATTGGGAGAGATGATGGTGCCGCCCCTAACCAAATCAGGAGTAGCACACCGTATGCGTAGACTAGAAGAAATAGCTGAGCAGATTATGCTGCCCGAGTAGCGGCAGGATATCAGCCTAGGGTCAGCGAATATCTTATATAACTGAGAACTTGGTTAAATGTGAGGAACTAACAATGAGGCTTACCCATGATATATTTTTAGAACAACAACAAAAGCTGCTCATGACGCCCGAACTGCGCCAGGCTATTGCTATTCTGCAAATGTCCACCTTAGAGCTGGGAGAATATATACAAAAAGAACTAGAGGAAAACCCCTTTTTAGATGAAAAAGAGCCCGAAGAAGTACCCGAACAGGAAACCCAGCAAGCCGAGGCCGAGGCTGAGGCTAATAGTGCGCTGGAGCAGTGGATGGAGTATCACCATGATCGGGACCCCGGCTATGTCCCCCAGGAAAAGGAAGAGGAAAAGTCCTTTGAAAACTTCGTTACCAGCCGGCCTAGTTTGGTAGAGCATTTGGAATTCCAGCTGCGCATGGTCAGCCGGGG
>DLUN01000224.1:8173-9110 GCA_003444615.1 Syntrophomonas sp. | reverse complement strand
GAGACAGGATTCCAACAAAGCAGAGAAGGCTTCACAAAATTCCTTTCTTAGCTCTTGAAACAGAATTTGTTCCAGCTGGAGGAAGGAAATATTGCAGATTTCACGACCTCTTTCCATAGGAACGAGGGCCACCTCCTCAGTGTTTGGTTGGCAACTTATCACTTCGGAGGATCGGCTTCTCGTTCCTTCTTTTTTTCTAAAATTCTCCTCCGGTACCAGAGTTAATTTTACTCATACTTTGTCAAGGGTTTTATACCTATGGTTCAGCTGTAATTGGCGTTATAATTATTGCAGCTTTAGCCTATCCATTAACTCTTTTATTTTCGTTTCTATTGTTGAGATTACTTTTATAAATTCCTCATCACCCTTACCTGTAGGATCCTCCAATCCCCAATCTTCGCGTTGCTTGCAGGGCAAATATGGGCATTCCACATTGCACCCCATCGTAACTACAACATCCACAGGGGGTAGCTCTTCAAGTAACTTTGGTCGTTGTGTTTTTTCCATATCAATCCCATAAAGTTGTTTCATAAGACGAACAGCATCGGGGTTAATGCTGTCCTTAAGCTCTGTGCCGGCAGAATAGCTTTCAAAAAAATCTTTTGCCAGATGCTTACCAAGCGCCTCAGCTATTTGACTGCGGCACGAATTGTGAACACATATAAAGGCAACTTTAGGTTTACCCATGTTTAACCATCCTTATCCCCTGATCTTCTGCAGGATTTTTACAATCTCATCAGTTTTAAGCACCTTGCCATAGGATACAACTTTCCCATCGATTACAAGAGCCGGAGTAGTCATTACGCCGTAGGCTGCAATCTGGGAAAAATCAGTTACATGTTCAATAGTAGTATCCATGCCAAGTTGTTCCAGGGCTGCTTTTGTTGCCTCCTTAAGTTGATTACATTTGGCACATCCGCTTCCTAAAACCTTTACT
>DLUN01000224.1:4881-8033 GCA_003444615.1 Syntrophomonas sp. | reverse complement strand
TTTTTCTTTCCTTCATAGAATTCCTTTAGATTTTCAGGTAATTCATACTCTCCGCGGTAACAACCAGTTTTTATCTGCCCAAAAACTGATTTTAAGATAGCTTCAGCGAGCATTTCTTTCGGGGGTACCTCATAGATTTCTCCGTTATACTCAAACACCCGGCAGTCTACGTCGGCTCCACTTATGTCACTACAGCAACCACAGCTATTCTCTGCAACAGATTGACAAATATCATAACCGTTTACACGAATCGTAGGAGAGGAAAGAAACCTGTATTGCTCTGCAATTTCTGCTGTTTTCATCTGAATTTTGTTATACTCTACTTTAAAACCAGCAATATTCAGTGCGGGAGTAAGTACCATCATAACCTCATCAAGCACTTTTTCCGTTCCAATACAACGGTCACATGTTTCAAGATCTAGATAAAGATACTCAACAACAATCTTCTTTTCCGATGCAGCTTCACACCCACAAGGGCAAAAGGATTTCTCCACCAATTGTTCCCACCTCCTAAACTATCAACACCTGAAGAGCATTGAATAAATAACCGACAATTATGATTCCGATCGTACAGATTGCAATGAAAAGCGCCAGAAGCTTGGGCTTAACTGCTTTGCGCAACATAATTATCGAAGGTAGGGCAAGTGTGGTTACCGCCATCATAAAAGAGAGTACAACACCAAGTTGTGCACCTTTAGCAAACAAAGCTTCTGCAACGGGAATGGTACCAAAAATATCCGCGTACATTGGAACACCGATTAATGTAGCCAATACTACCCCGAAAGGATTATTGCTTCCCAGGGCAGTTGACACCCATCTTTCAGGAATCCAGTTATGAATGAACGCACCGATACCAACACCTATTAAGATATACGGTAATACCTTTTTAATGGTTGAGAGCATTTGCTCCTTGGCATAAACAAGCCGGTCTTTTCTAGTTAAATCGGGAGCCTCTATATCTACGCTACCAGCAGTAAGGATAAAGCTTTCAACATACTTCTCCATGTGAAGCTTTTCTATAAATGTACCGCCAATGACAGCTAAGATGAGACCAGCGGTAACATACACGACAGCAATCTTCGCACCGAAGATGCTCATCAATAATACAAGAGAGCCTAGATCTACCATAGGCGAGGATATAAGGAAAGAAAATGTCACTCCCAAAGGCAAACCAGCGGATGTAAAACCTATGAAGAGCGGTATTGATGAACATGAACAAAATGGAGTCACCGTTCCTAGCAGGGCAGCAGCCGCATTCGCTCCGATACCATGAAAACGCCCTAATATCTTCTTACTGCGCTCAGGGGGAAAATAACTTTGGATATAGCTGATTATGAAAATCAGAAAACACAAGAGGAGGGTAATTTTAATAACGTCATAAACAAAAAATTGAATGCTTCCAATCCAACGATTAGTTGTATCAAGACCTAATAAATAAAGTCCACTGCCGATTAATTCGTTTAGCCATTTCATCCCCAGCATCTGGTTCTGGAAGAAATCCCAGATTGCCTTTAAAAAATGCATATTATAAAAACCTCCCGCCTTGTCAATATTTTTCGTAGCGCAGCCGTATAGGTGCTACCCCCCTAACAACATTGATTATTAGGTTTTTTATTTTTCCAACTTTTACAAAGGTCTTCTTTGTCGCTTGTTATGCAGCCAATGAAATCTTTAAGTTCATCTATCCTTTCCTTGTTTAAGGTATACCTCATCCAAGCCCCATCACGTACTGCATTTACAAGGCCGCTTTCAGACAAGATCTTCATATGATAGCTGAGGGTGGATTGGGAAATGCTGAATTCTTCCAATATTTCACATGCACACATCTCTCCACACGATAGCATATCAATAATCTTTAACCGTGTTTCATCTGACATAGCCTTAATTGCAGGAACATAATCTGCATATGAATGTTTCATAAAATCACCCCCTACATATTTATATGTATCAATGATATCGAATGTTCTCGATATGCCAAAGTAATAATATCAAGCATATCGATATTTGTCAATATGATTTTGTACGTAAGTTAACAACAAAAACCGCCGACCAAGATGCCACTGCACCTTAATCGGCGTTCTAAACCCCAACAAGTACCTGCCCCCATTCCCCTGGAGCACGGCCCCAGCAAGTCCTGTCCTTAGCTTAATAAAATCATCCGAAAGAATATTTCCATCTAAAACCACAGCGTTCGTATTATGTTCTGCACACAACGAAATAATGTCATTTGCATCTTGTTCCCGTTGAATTAACGAATCGCTGCTTGCGAAATAAAGATACCTTTTCCCGTGACTTTCCAATATTTGATATTTCATTGTTGTTTCCACCTCATTCTATTCTAACCCTTTACCTCTTTTCCTTTGATTTCCACATGCCCCTATTTTTCCCTGCCATAACACAGCACCAGGGTTTGAAACAGTCCGCCAGATTTCTTTTTGACTATTGAATTTATCCCAAAAAAACTATACTATCAATGTAATAAGTAATACCAAAGGAGGGTTATTATGGCAGTAAAATGGACTCCTGATTTGTCGGTCGGTGTCAAGCATATTGATGATCAACATAAAATATGGTTTGAAAAGGCAAATGGTCTCTTTGAAGCAGGAAAGGCGCGGAAAGCCAAAGAGTACATTAATACAATGATCGATTTCTTAGATGAGTATACCAAGCAGCACTTCCGGGATGAAGAGGCCTACATGGAGAAAATCGGCTACCCCGAAATTGAGGCCCAGAGAAAGGCCCATGCAAGTTTCATTGAAAATCTGACCAAGTTGAAGAGTGAGTACAATGAGTCTGGGGGTAATATCCTGGTTATAATTAATGCCAATAATATGGTTGTCGACTGGCTTTCTAACCACATAAGAAAAATGGACAAGAAAATAGGGGAATATGCAAAAACTTTAGGGGAGATAGAAAAATAAGGAGCCAAAATCTATAATTTACTTCTGCAACAGCACTTTAAATTGCAACACGGTTTCTCCCCGCTGCCTTTGCCTTATAGAGGGCATCGTCGGCCATTTTTAAAATATCTTCAATATCTTTGACATTATCAGTGGTGTTTCCACCTGTTGCCGCCACGCCAATACTTATCGTAAAATTAATTTCCTGCCCCCCATACATCACTTTTCTACCGGCTACAGTCTCCCGAAACT
>DLUN01000224.1:834-4623 GCA_003444615.1 Syntrophomonas sp. | reverse complement strand
TCCAAATCCATAATCAACAATGACAGATCCTCATTATTACTTTTGGCCCAAGCAAACTCCCTTTGGGCCAAATTCATGAATTCTGCCCGATTATAAAGGCCGCTTAGAGAATCTGTGGTAGCTAAAAACTCCAGTTTTTGCTGAATTTTCCTTTCTTCTGTAACATCACGGATAGATTTAAGCATTCTTGTGCTCCCATCATAGGTATCTCCCAGGGACACCACGTCAATCTCATAAAACCGTTCTTCACCATCTATCACCAAAGAAAAATCATGGGCCTTCTCGCTTTCAAAAATTTCCAATAACTGTGGATCACGAGCAAGAATTTGCTCTAGTGGGGAATTGTCTAAGGAAATGTTTATTGCTGCAAAAAACCTCTCAGCGGCCTTATTGTAGTCTATTATCCTTTTCCCCGGACCCAATACCACCATACCGGCAAAGTTGTTCTCAAAGATTGTTTCTCGAGCCAGGGTTCTTATTTCCAAAAAATCGTACTTCAAGATGCCATAACTAATAACAAGTAGAGAAATGGGCATGATTATAGCAGAATAATCAATGCTCAGCGCGTCATAAGCGGAAAGAACCAGCACTATACCAATGAAGGGCAGTAAAGAAGCAAATAAAAAAACTAAGAAGTGGGATTTGGTATAGCCGACCTTATTCTTCAGGTATCCTATGAAGTAAACGATGACGGTAAGAAGCAAGCATAATATGGTATAGAAAATGTTAACATAGTACCAGAAGCCCCTTTCCATAAACAAAGAATAATAGCCAAAGTACTGCCTCATTTCCCATGTCTTATAGAAAAGATGGTGCCAGAAATTGGTGAGCCGTACAAAAAAGGTTGCTACAGGCACAGAAAAAAGTAAAAGTGCCATCTGCATATTTAGGGAATGGATGATTTTTGTGTAAAGAAGGGCCACCAGCAGCCATAGTACAGCAATAAAGGGCAGGCCAAAATACTGAAACTGATTCCAAAAAATCATCTCTTGCAGGTTGGTGCTGTTAATAATCATTAAGTAACCAAACAAATAAACACTGATACATAAAACCAGTGCAGAGAAGGCCTTACGATAGCTGGCCCTGCCCTTGGAGAAGAAATAGGCGGCGAAAAACTGGGCCAATATAACGGCAAGGAGCAGATAAAGACTAATTAGCGTTTTTGCTGTGTTCACAGAAATAACCTCCAGGTGGTTTCTTAAAACCCTCTCCGTTCTTTAAATACCGGCACATATCACTCTTTATTATATCAACATCCAACCTGACTACACAATCTGGAAAAAGGCCAAAAAAACATCTTATTTTGCCAGGGCGGTGTGCCTCCTCCACCATGAATTTTAGAGGAGGATGCCCAAAAAAACATCCCCCAAAGGGATGAATTTGCCGAAAAAAAGCCCCTCATGCTTTAGCATGAGGGGCCATTTAAACCCTATTCCCCCAACAGATTATACAGCACTTGTGCCATTTCCGCCCTGGTGGTATTTTCGAGGGGGAATAGCTTTCCGCTGCTGCCGCTAATAACCCCAGCTCTGATGAGCATGGTAATGGCGTCCTTGGCCCAAGGGTCAACCTGCCCAGCATCTGAGAAGTCGGAAAGCATCTTTCCGGATACATCCTCGGGCAGCTGCCCGATGGCTTTCAACCCATTGTACAGCAAGGCAGACATCTCCTGCCGGGTGAGCTCCTTTTCCGGTGCGAACATATTGTTACCCACCCCTGCAGCTATGCCAAGCTGCTTTGCCGCCGCGAGATAGCCGGTGTAGTAAGTGCTGCCCGCATCGGTAAAATTATCGGCCGGGTTCGTATCCGGTGCAAGGCCGTAGGCGCGCATCATAAGGACGATGAATTCACCGCGTGTGAGCTGCGCAGCGGGGCTGTACTTGCCGTCTCCTGTACCCAGAGTAATTTCCCTTGCGGCGAGGAAGGATACAGCCGGGGCATACCAGGCATCTGCAGTCACGTCGTTAAAGTTAATCTTGTTAAATGCCACCGCGTACCCGCTGAAATGAGTGGTCCTGAAGGTGACCGTTCCCCTGACAGGGTTGTAGCGACCATTGGGTATAATGACAGTATTGCCCGAGCCGTCGATGTAGCAAATGATGATGCTCTCCGGGTTGGCAAGCTCCTCCCCTGTCGGGGCATAGGGGATGGCTATTGTAACTGGCCCATTGGGGTTAGACCAGTCAACCTGCCTGCCGTCGATAGAGAGTGAAAGTTGTACCAGCGGCCTGTCTCCGATGCGGTTCCTGACATCCTCCGGCAGGTTTGATTTATCGCCCCGACCGATAGTAATCTGGGCCTTATTGCCATCCGCGTTGGCAACGCCTGTCAGCATATTGGACGGAACTGCTATACTGCCGGCATCTGTATTGAGAGACAGCGTACTCTTAACTTCGGCAGTCGACAGGGCCGGAACCGGTATACCGGCTGAATAGCTGTCGACACCAGGTATAGACGGTATCGTAATTATAGTCCCGCCCTGGGCAAGGATCTGCTCTCCCGTGTCTATGGAAGCTGTTCCGGTTCCCTCGTCAACCTTGACGGGAAGAACTGTTTCTGTCCCGTTTTCTGCTTTTACATCCGCTTTGTAGGTCGGAAGTGCGGGGGTATTACTGCCGCCGCTGGACGAACCGCCGCCGCCCTTGTATATCCACCTGGCGTACAAGTTCACATCGGCAGTGATAATAGTGGCACTTGTATAGGGTGTTCCGGTACCGTTTTGCCCGCTGAACCAGCCGCCGAAGCTGTACCCGCTCCTGGTTGGATTGTCCGGCCAGTTGGCACCGAGAGGGGAGCCGCTGGTCACAGTTTTGCTGGCATAGAGGGAGCCATTACTGTAAAAGTTTACGGTGCAGGTTGGGGCGGGATCTGCCTCCGGCGCAGCCGTTATGCTTGCTTCTGCCCCGGGGCCTTTGCTGTTGACCGCCCGCACCTTAAAGGTGTACGTCATACCGTTTATTAAGCCGGTGAAGGTGTAAGAGGTATTCAGCTCCACACCCGTCCAGCTGGCTCCATCGTCTTTGGACACCTCATAGCCAGTGATGGGACTGCCACCATCACTGGCAGGGGCTGCCCAACTTAAAGCTACCCCACTGTCACCAGGCGTAGCGGTCAAGTCCTCAGGTGCCCCGGGCGTAGTTAGCACGAGATCGCCTACGCTCCCGATCCAAACATTGCTGACGCCATCGGAGTAGGTGAGAAAGCCGGGCTTAGTGGTCGGTTCCGTATTGTCGGCAGCGGTTTTTTCAGTTTCTCCTACTACGATAAATGGAGTTCCCGCGAAAAGGCTGCCGTCAATGGTTACCGCTCCATTGCCATAGGAATAGTTGCGCTTGGCCATCGCCCCGGTACCCGTTGACACCACGTTTCCCTGTACGTTAATGACGCCACCCTCGGCAAAAACGCCTACGCAGTCGGCTCCCATGACGGTTACATCGCCGGCAACTGTAACGCTGGTTCCGCCATATGCCCAAACCCCTCTCAACTGGAGTTTATCTAAATCATCCGGTCTCGGATCAATAACAGTGATATCACCGTTTACAGTGACCGCGACACCGGGATTGGCAGCTGTATTTATACCATATTGACCCGCCCTTATATTGCCTTGAACAGTGACCTGGACATTCTGTGCATTAGTGATAACACCATTACCTTTCTCTGCCTTAATACTGCCCTTTACCGCCATCGTGCCGCCGTCCCCAATTATGTTTACAGCCGTACCGTAATTGGTCAATTCCACATTGTGAACGGTAGCCCCCGAGTTCACTTCGCGGATCAGTATTGCCGTGT
>DLUN01000224.1:0-650 GCA_003444615.1 Syntrophomonas sp. | reverse complement strand
TGCTGGATCGTAGGAATCATCGGCGCTCAGATCCAGCAAAAGATCATAATCGCCTAAAGCAAAGTTGATTTGCTTTTTGTCCCAGGTAATGGGTTCGGTATGGGTAATATTTTGCAGCAGTTTGATGGTTTCACCGTTTTTAACAGCCCCTAAAGCCTCACCCAGGGTGGCATACTGAACGCCGTTAATCTCGCATGCCATATCGCCGGCAGCAGCCTTGACAAATACCACGCTGGTTGCGTAAACAGAGCCGTTTCGTTCAGTAGGTTTGGGATTAACCTCACTATAGGAGTGATATCCCTCAAGCCCGCTCTCAGCATCCCGGCTCTCCGGCGTTCCGTCCTTAACAACACCATTAATTCTAATATAATCTGTTTTTGCTTGGATTTCGCCATCAATAATAATTGTGCCGCCAACTGGCCCTGTAAACTGCACCAAGCCATAATTGGCAATTTCAGCTCCAGGGGCGCTGCTGGAATTGGCGATGACATTGCCCCGCACGGTTATAGTGCTGTTCTTGATACCGGCCGTTACGCCGGCGGTAGTTCCCATTGTATCCCCATTCACAGTAATGTCGCCGTGTAAGCAATAAGCACCGGGCCCCTTCCAGCCCGTCACATCGCCGTCAATTACAGCCGTACCGCATTTTT
>DLUN01000177.1:8545-10522 GCA_003444615.1 Syntrophomonas sp. | reverse complement strand
AGATGTGTATAAGAGACAGCAATAATGTGGATTTTCCCGATCCGGAGGGTCCTTGCACATAAAGGACCTGACCAGTTTCTACCTGCCCACTCACCACAAGTCTGCGCCCCTCGTCATCCAGCGTTCGAGTCAAATCTTTAAAGGATAACAAGGCCGTTTTCATTGCTGCTACGCCTCCCAAGATTTATATGCCCGGTCAATAACAAAGACAGGCATTGGCATAATGGCGGTTTGAGTAGATCGCCACTGCATAAATGAAAAAAGGAAGATTTTTATCTTCCTATCAAACTCTGAACTCTGCCCCATTTAGCAAAAGGTTTGGGCCTTTTCTTAGACCTTTTCTTTACTAATTCCAACTGGTCGCAAGCCTGGTATATCTCGTCGACATATTCCAGGGGAACTTCAATATAGGTTGACTGCTCTTCTATCTCTATATCACCAATCTGATTTTCCCTTAATAAAGTGCGGTTGACCAGCCATTGAATCAATTGTTCCACCTTGATCCCATGTTCTTTTCCTAAAGGAATTTCCACATTTACGATGGTTTCCTCTAACGCTTCCACCCCTGCGTTCGGTACCCAGTCCTTACCTGAGAAAGCAACTCCGTCTTCCATGAGCTTCAAAGCTCCAGCCAGTATGGTGACAGCATCTTCCTGTTCCAACATACGCCTGGCCATATTGCGATAGTTACTGGAAACCGATCGGGCTGCCTGAACCACCTGTTTGAAGAGTTCATCTTCGTGCCGCTCTTTTTTATGACCATGAACCGGGCACTCACATATAGTTATTCTGCGGTCAATGCGCCTTTCAATCATGCGTAATTGTTTAATTTTACTGGGTTCCACCAGGGTTATAGCTACCCCGTTACGTCCTGCCCGGCCGGTTCTTCCGATACGATGCACATAGACATCGGGATCATCGGGAATATCAAAATTTATCACATGACTGACCATTTCAATATCCAGACCACGTGAAGCCAGATCCGTTGCTACCAACACCCGCAGTCTTCCCTGCCTAAATTTGTTCATCACCAGGTCGCGCTCTCTTTGAGACATGTCTCCATGTAGAGATTCCGCCCTGAAACCTCTCTGTTTTAATCGATAAGCTAACTCGTCCGCTCCTTTTTTGGTGCGGCAAAATACCAGACTTACCTGGGGCTGTTCTGCCTCTAAAAGCCGGCACAAGGTCTGAATCTTGCGCCCAGGGTGTACCCGGTAACACCGCTGCTCAACTATAGGAACAGTGGGTTCATCTGCATCGATTAATACGATTACGGGATCCTGCATAAACTTCTTACCCAGTTCCCTTATTTCCTCTGGCAAAGTGGCTGAAAATAGAAAGGTTTGCCTGGTGGTAGGACAATCACTTAAAATCATTTCAATATCGGGCAGGAAGCCCATATCCAACATCTCGTCAGCTTCGTCCAATACTACGAAGCGAAGATCTTCTAGATACACACTCCCACGACGCAGGTGATCTAATAGTCGGCCGGGAGTGGCTACTACTATTTCCGGTTGCTTTCCTAGAGCATGGAACTGAATCTCTATGGATTGCCCTCCGTATAAAGCCACCACTTGTATTCCCAATGTACGCCCTAAAAAGGCAATCTCGTTACGCACCTGAACAGAAAGTTCCCGGGTAGGGCATATCACTAAGGCTTGCATTCCCCCGCCGGGAACCAGGCAATTTAATATCGGAATTCCATAAGAAGCCGTCTTTCCGGTCCCAGTACGGGCCTGACCCATAATATCATGTCCATCCAAGGCCAGAGGAATAGTTTGAACCTGTATGGGAGTTGGTTGCACAAAGCCCTTTTCACGTATCATATCCAGGAGTTCGGTTTTTAGATGCATGCTGTTAAAATCAACTGGTTTCACTGTATTCCTCCTCATACTGCACTTATCATGATAACACAGTTTCCAGAGCCCGACCAGTACACATCCCCTGTCACCACACATAAAATAGAGTGATTCACCA
>DLUN01000177.1:0-8259 GCA_003444615.1 Syntrophomonas sp. | reverse complement strand
TGAGTACCAGTATGAGGAGGAGATAATATCGTTTACACCCATGGATTAACCCGCATTATAAAGCTTTTGGGGCTGTCTCTGGTATGGTGGTGCCTAATGGCCATGCCCTTATCTGCTGCTAATGTTTTCGACAGCCAGGCACAACTCACTTTTAAGGAAGGTTCGTTTTTACCAGAACTCCCCTTGTACTTAAATTCAGAAGGAAGGATGATGATAGCCGCTGCAGATGCAGCTCGGCTGCTGAGCTGCCAGATAGATTGGGTGGATAATAACCAAATTCAGTTAAGCTCCGCTGACATTGTAATTTCCATGCGGATAGGAATACCAGAAACCATTTACAACAACCAACTTATCGTCCCCTCTCCCCCACCGCTGCCAATAGATAATACTCTGTATCTTCCTTTGCGCAGCACAGCAGAACTGCTTGGCTTTGCCGTGGAATACGATGCAGCCAGTCAGACAGCTAAAATATACAGCCCTGATGTGCCTGTTCCTGCGCCCCACCCAGAGCCTTTACCGGAAAAGGCCCCGGTCAATCTACCATTGTGGGGATCTTGTAGTGCAACTCCCGGACTGGAAAATTGCTGGCTAGGAGAAAAGACTATCAGTTCCTATTACACTACTCTAATCGATAGATCTGTAAACAGAACTAATAATGTTAAACTGTCTTGCCAAGCCATTGACGGACTAATTTTACAGCCAGGCCAGGTATTCTCCTTCAATGTGACATCAGGCCCCCGGACCCAGGAGCGGGGCTACCAAGTAGCGCCCATATTTGTCGGTAAAAAAGTTGTGCCAGGCCGGGGAGGAGGGGTATGCCAAACCTCCAGTACTCTTTATAACAGCGTTTTGGAGGCTGGCTTGGAAGTTGTGGAGCGGCACCCCCATAGCCTGCCGGTAGCTTACGTGGCAGCGGGACGAGATGCTACTGTATCCTGGGGCGGAGCTGATCTAAAGTTTCGCAACAATCTAGACGTGCCCATCAAAATTTTGGCTCGGGTTTGGGATAAATATGTTTTGTGTGCCATCGCTGAGGTAAACTAAAGTAAATATAGCACCTCTTACAGTAAAATGAAGTATTATATATTGCTGTAATAATTTGGAAGGAGGTAATGGCTGGTGATTACTCATAAAACATTAATAAAGGATATATTACAGAAAATACCTGGTTCCCAGAGACTATTGATGGATTATGGAGTTCGCTGCTTAGGTTGAAGTGCAGGTTGGATGTCCCTGGAGCAGGCTGCTCAAGGCAAAAAAATTGACCTGGATGAAGTGATTAGAGAACTAGAAAACCTTCGTCATAAATAAAACAAGAAACGGTTCTGTTTTAACAACTAAAGCTTTTGGCGTTTTACTGTTTAGTGCTGAAAAGCTTGGTTAAAAAGAGAACCGTTTCCTATTTTTGTGTATATGATTCTGTTCTTTACTGATACTAAATGTAAAACTGTTGGTGATCAATATGCAGGATAAGTTCGTAACCGGTGTAAATTATTGGCCCGCCCACAAAGCCATGTATTGGTGGAAAGCGTTCGATGCGGCTGAGGTAGATCGAGACTTCGCTTTGTTAAATGCCTGCGGAATACAGACCATACGGATATTCCTTACCTGGGAAGATTTTCAGCCTGAGCCCGAACAAATAGACCGCTCTCGTCTGGATAATTTGCTAATCACAGCTGATCTGGCTTATGCTCACCATCTTAATTTGATGCCTACTTTTTTCTGCGGACATATGAGTGGAGTAAACTGGATTCCCCCATGGGTATTAAAACCAGAGCAGCAGCCCCAGCGTTTTCCGGTATACAGCCAGGGAAGAATAAGTCATCAGGCCATTCGCAATTTGTATCAGGACATGTATATCAGGCAGGCTCAACTACTGCAAATCCAAAAAGTATGCTCTTCCCTACGCGGACACCCGGCGGTAACCGCTTACGATCTGGGCAACGAACCCTCCAACTGCTGCATCCCTCCCGATCGCCAAACTGGACAACAGTGGCTATCAGAAATGGTTAAAGCTATACAAAATGCCCATCCTGGTAGTAAAGTTACTCTGGGAATGCATGCTGAAGATTTGGAAGAAGACCGTCACCTCTGGCCCCAGGATTCAGCCCGCTATTGTGATTTCTTGAGTATGCACGGTTATGCGTTTTATCTTTCCTGGGTTGATAATGAAGATGTTTATCTCCTGCCTTTCCTGGGGACAATTACCACATGGCTAGGAGGAGGTGCCCCGGTACTGTTTCAGGAGTTTGGGTGGCCGACCAAACCTATTGATTTAGATCCACCGGCCTCTGCCATCAGCACACCTCTGTGGTCGGAGGAGCAGATTGAGGAATACTATCGACAGGCATTATTTCTCTTGCATTCCACTGGTATGATAGGAGCTTTGGGCTGGTGCTTTGCTGATTATCATCCTGAATTGTATGACAAACCGCCCCTCGATGATAAGCAGCATGAAAGGTATTTTGGGCTGACCCATTGGGATGGTTCTGTAAAACCAGCTCTAGCTACTTTGGGAGCATGGGGCGGCCAGCCCCGGTTAAGCCTGGAGCTGCCGTCCTGGCTGCTACATGAGGATCCGGAACGGTATTATGATGATCCCATTGGCAATTTGCAAAAATGGTTTAAGGTTTATAAAGATGAGCTGACTAACCTCCTGCAAAGCCGTGGTTAGCGTCAAAGGAGAAGATGCATGAAAATAGCTATGCTAGCCCCCATTGCCTGGAGAACCCCTCCCCGCAGCTATGGCCCCTGGGAAAGAGTGGTCTCCTTATTAACCGAAGGATTAGTCAGTAGAGGGATAGATGTCACCCTTTTTGCTACCGGTGATTCCATTACCCAGGCCCGGTTAGACTATGTGTGCCCATTTCCTTATGAAGAAAACCCCCAAATAGATGCCAAAGTGTGGGAAGCCATGCACATAGCCCACCTGTTCGAGCAGGCAAACCAGTTTGACCTTATTCACAATCACTATGACTTTCTGCCCCTGGTCTTTTCCCGGTTAACATCCACCCCCATGGTAACAACTATCCATGGCTTTTCTTCATCAAAAATACTGCCGGTATATCGTGCATATCAGGACAGCAGCTATTACATTTCCATTAGCAATGCTGATAGAAGTCCTGACCTGCGCTATCTGGCTACAGTGTACCATGGTATCCAACTTGATGAGTTCACTTATCGTGACCGCCCGGGAGAATACTTACTCTACTTTGGACGCATTCATCCTGACAAAGGCACCAGGGAAGCTATAGATATTGCCCGGCTCAGCGGGCATCGTTTACTCATGGCGGGTATCATTCAGGATAAGGAATATTTCAACCGGCAAGTAGCTCCTCATATTGACAACAAACAGGTAGTATATCTGGGCACTGTAGGCCCGGCTCAGCGCAATGATTTACTGGGAAATGCTTTAGCCCTGCTGCATCCTATTCATTTTAAGGAGCCCTTCGGCTTAAGTGTAATCGAAGCGATGGCCTGCGGAACACCGGTAATAGCTTTTAATAAGGGATCGATGCCAGAAGTGATTGTCCACCAGCAAACTGGATTTCTGGTAGACAACGTTGAGGAAGCCTGCGAAAGTGTCGCCCGTTTATCAAAAATCGACCGCTGGCAATGCCGCCAGTGGGTCGCCGGGCATTTCTGTGTGGAACGCATGGTAGAAGACTACCTGCAAATCTATCAATCTATCCTGGAAAACAATATTTCCGTACCTGCCCGCATTAAAAGCCCCAATAGACTATAACGAAACCTCTTCTTCAGGTATTGAACGGTGCAAGGGTTTGGGAACTTTAATAGTACTGATCATCAAAACGCCTAAAATCAATAAAGCGGCAATCATAACTTTTCCCGATAGACCACTTCCCAGCCAGGCTAACAATGCCAAAACAATTCCTGCCAGGGTAATGGGTATACCCACAAAATGATCGGGATGATGAGAGATATTAAAACGGGCTAAACGGTATGCTCCGCATACCACAAAAAATAAAGCCGCTAACATAGCTACCAGGGACATATGGGGAGCAAAAAACTGCACATAGACCAGCAAGGCTGGGGCAGCTCCAAAGGACACTATATCACATAAAGAATCCAATTCCTTTCCCATGTCAGTAACTACATGACCTCGTCGAGCAATTCTGCCATCCAGGCTGTCACATACAGCCGCCAGTATAATCAACACCGCGGCCTCTGTAAACCATCCCTGGGTAACACAGACCAAGGCAAGAAAACCACACATCAGATTACACATGGTCACCATAAAAGCCGCTTTAGCATGATTGAAACTTGGCAATGACACTGTTTCCCCCCCTAATCTTATCTCCCACGGCAACCTGTATATCTGCATGACTGGGCAGATACACTTCCGTACAGGAGCCAAAACGGATAAGTCCAAACCTCTCCCCGCGAGGCATATACTGCCCCACCTTAGCCCAGCAGACCAGTCTTCGTGCTATCGCACCAGTAATCTGCACCACGATCAGCCTACCAACATCACTGGAAATACCAATATAGTTGCGTTGGCTTTTGGACCCTGCTTCAACATTATATGCAGGAAGATACAGTCCGGAAACAGGCTGAATAATTTCAATCATGCCATCAACAGGCATGCGGTTAATATGTACATTAAACAGACTCAAAAAAATACTTATTCTAACGGCCTCTCCGTTCATAAATAGCGGTTCTTCCATCCGGGTGATATCCATTACCCTGCCATCAGCAGGCGCAACTACCACACCCGCCTCCTGGGGAATAGTCCGAGTAGGATTGCGAAAAAAGAATAGGCAAAACAAAGCTAATACAGCAAAAACTAGGCCTGGTATTATCCAGTGGAGCAAAAAACAGACCACCGATAGCAAGGCAGGTATGGCTATAAACATCCATCCTTCGCGAACAATTATCTCTTCATGCTTCATATATGCACCATTCTCCCAAGCTTTCAGACAGACACACCTTTGTTTATGTTACTTTAACACAATTCGAACTTATTGGGGAAAATAATTGCCCAACTGACAAACTGAACAACAAACCCCCTGCTAAAACCAACAGGGGGTCGAATTATGTTAGGCAGCATTATTCAGTCAGGAAAAACACAGATAAAGTACCGGCACCCACATGGGAGCCAATAGCTGCTCCGATTTCACTTATTACAAAATTTTTACAGCCAAATCGCTCTTCAATCAGACTTTTTAATTCCAGGGCACCTTCATAGTCATTGGAATGGTTGATACCTATCAGTTGATCAGCCAGGTTGCTGCCCCGTTCCTCCATTATCTCCAGCATTCTCCTGCGCGCTTTTTTAAAACCATGAACTTTTTCCAGGGGTACTATAGCACCATCAACGAAATGCAAAAGCAGCTTAATATTGAGCAGGTTACCCAGTGCGGCTGATGTAGAGCTTACTCGCCCACCGCGTTTCAGCATGTCAAAACTCCCCACTATAAACAAGTGCTGAATTCGCCTAATACTGTCTTTTATCTCAGCGATGACTTCATCTTTACTCTTTCCAGCAGCAATAGCCTGCGCTGCTTTTATAACCGTTAAACCATAACCCACTGAGGCACTCTTAGAATCTATTACCGTTATCCTTTTCGGATCAACCAAATCTCGAGCCAAGCAGGCTGATTCATAAGTCCCGCTCAGTGCCGAAGAAAAAGCAATATAAATTATATCATCTTCGGTTTCCGATATTATTTTTTCGAATTCTGTTTGGAACTCTCCTGGGGTAATTTGAGCTGTAGTTGGCATAACCCCCGGCTCAGATATAAGGCGATAAAATTCAGGAGGATTAATAGTAAGTCTATCTCGATAAGTGTTATCCTTGATGGTAACCGGCATATGAAATAATTTTACACTCAAACTGTTTAAGTAATCCAGGTCCAGATCACAGGCGTTATCAGCATAGAGGTGTATAGCCATTCCAAGCCCTCCTCTCCTCTAAGGGAAGAATTCCTTATGATTGTACTAAATCTAGGTCAGAGGTACAAGCTAGTGAGTATCTTGTCATCACGGAATCACTAATTATTGCGACAGCTTAAGACAGTATCCTTCACTATAAATGTTATGGCGTATTAGGTCTTTTAGAACTGCCTGCTTTTGAAAATATCTTGTGGGTGGCCTACTCTCATGTGGCCTACAAACCGCTAATCCATGGATTCAGCAGCCTTATCCAGCTCACTGCGCAATTCCTCAACTGGTATAGTGCCTACCATTTGATAAGTCGTTTGCCCTTCGGCATTAATAATATAGGTCTGAGGAACATAACCAATACGGTATTCCCTTCCCAATTGGCCATTGCGATCATCATCTAGGTTTATATCTATAAAAACCACCCGACCCTCATACTCCTCCTGCAGACTGTCAAAAGACCTTTTCAGCTCCACACAGGCTGGGCAGGAACTGGTACGGAAAAACAACCAAGCCGGTTTTCCCTCTTGTAAGACTCTTTCAATTTGTGCCGCAGCAGTTTCACCTGCCGGGCTTACCTCCTCTGCCGGCGGCCTATTATTTATAAAAATAAGAGCTGCCAAGACAACAATAAGTCCAATTATAAATAAACCGCGGGTTGACATAATTCCCCACCTCCGGTTGTTCAAGATTTCATTCTATAGTACCAATGCTGCCAATCTTTTATCAATGGTTGTTCAACATATTCGTCACTATAAAACACAACACTTCTTATGTTTTCACTCATCAGTACTTTTTTTTCACCATTATAGGATTATGGACTTATCACTATAGCTACTTTGTGGTAATATAAAGAATATATGGCAGAGTAGGCATTTGAGAAAAAGTCTGCCATTGCGGATAAGGGGGGTGAATAAGGGGAAGTATACCCTGATTTACATCTCTTACCTCAAAAAAATAAAAAGGAGTGAAGGGATAGTATGAAGATCGCTGGAAAAACTGCTATCGTAACCGGTGGAGCATCCGGTCTAGGTGAAGCTGCAGCTGTCCGTCTGCATGAAGCCGGTGCCAATGTGGTCATTGCTGACCTTAATGAAGAAAAAGGCAATGCTTTGGCCGCCAAATTGGGTGACAGAGCCCTTTTTGTAAAGTGTAATGTTACTTCCACCGATGACGTGAAAGCCACTATTAAGGCTGCTGTTGACAAATTCGGAGCTCTGCATATCCTGGTCAACAATGCTGGTATCGGTAGTGCAGGACGTACCTTTAACAAGGATGGCCCCTGGAACATCGACTGGTTTAAGATGGTTGTCGACATTAACCTGGTGGGCGCATTCAACATGCTCAGTAATGCCGCTTTCCAAATGGATAAAAATGAGCCCGAAGACGGTGAAAAAGGCGTTATCATCAACGTAGCTTCCGTAGCTGCCTTTGATGGACAGATTGGCCAGGCAGCCTACTCCGCAACCAAAGGCGGCGTACATGCTATGACTCTCCCGATTGCCCGTGACCTGTCCAGACATCTGATTCGGGTAAACACCATTGCTCCCGGAACTTTTGATACACCCATGCTGGCTCAGCTGCCTCAGGCTGCACGCGATTCTCTGGCTGCATCCATTCCCATGCCGCAAAGACTCGGTAGACCTGAGGAATTTGCACATCTGGTACAAGCCATTGTGGAAAACTCCTATCTCAATGCTGAAACCATCCGTCTGGACGGCGCTATTCGCATGGCTCCCAAATAAACCGGCTTTATTGCAAACAAAAGCCCACCCTCTGGGGGTGGGCTTTCTTAATTGATTAACTAATTTTGTTGGAACGCCGCCATATCTTCATCTTAGCTGCCTCTTTAATCAAATCATCGCGAAAATCAGGATGAGCAATAGATATCAGTTCTTCAGCTCTCTGCCAGGTTGGCTTGGCTCTCAGACGCACTGCTCCATACTCAGTAACAATATAATCCACCATCTGTCGTGGAATAGTAGTAATCGAAGCTGGTGAAAATGTGGGGACAATTCTGGATTTCATGTTACCTTCACTGTCGGTAAAAGTAGAAGTTAAACATATAAAACTCTTGCCGTTTTTAGACCACTGCGCTCCTAAAACGAAATCCCACATTCCTCCATTACCAGAAATCTGGATAATATCGTTACTTTCAGCGTTTACCTGTGAATATAAATCCACCTCAACCGCGTTATTGATAGAAACAAAGTTATCCAACTGTTGAATCACCCGGGGATCATTGGTGTAATTCACCGGATATGAAGCCAGTCCAGGATTCATGTGCATAAAATCATACATGCGCTGGCTGCCTATGGCAAAAGTGTAGGCAACTCCTGTCTCTTATACACATCT
>DLUN01000174.1:7334-35811 GCA_003444615.1 Syntrophomonas sp. | reverse complement strand
AAGCCTTTGACCGCCTGGTCCTGGCTTTAAGCAATAAAGTTAGTCAGAGTATTATCAACAGCTCTCATATTGTACAGCTTTCCATTTTAGCCAAAATGGCTGCTCCAAGAAGTAAACTTTCTGGCGGAATGAATAAGTGAAAACTGCAAAAATCGCTCTCCAGCATTATAACAATCTACAGCAAGAGAGCTTTCACCATATCACCTGCTGCTCCTTGGCCAGGTTGGATATCGAGTATTATAGGATTTCTTATGTAATGATAACCGCTTTTGCCAGTTGGTTGGGCATAGATGCCTCCATTTTCAAAGATGATTTCCCCTAAGCATAGGTTACGTACTGGCTTAATTTTTTTTAAGGCACATTGTAATACTATGTCAAACCATTCTTGGATGTATAACAGGTTCCCCGACAATTTCTGCAAGGCTGGTTTTACTAACACTTCAAACAGTATTCCCGCTGCATGTGGATTACCTGATACATTAAAAATAATTTTGTTATTATAAATAACGGCTGATGAGAACTTGCCCGGAATAATATTCACACCTCTAAACAAGGTTTTCGCTTGTATATGCTCAAAGGCATTATAAACTAGATCATATAGTCCCTTGCCGGTCCCTCCGGTAATTATCACCATATCAACCACATTGACTGCTTTCTCAATAGCCTGGACAATGGCCATAAGATCGTCTTCAACCACCGAATCAAATAATAATGGTTCAGCCCCGGCCTCCTTAATCTTACCGGCCAACAGACTGCGACTGCTAGCATATATTTGCCCTTCGCGAATGGGCACACCTGGCAAAATTAATTCACTTCCCGTATCAATGACTGCTACCCGCGGAATTCGATGAACTTCAATTTTGTCAATTCCACAAGTGGCAATCTGTTCTAAAACCTCAGCTTTGAGAAGCTGCCCTTTAGCCGCTATCTTATCTCCGGCCCTAAGCAATTCGCCCGCCCGGCTTATGTTTTGGTTTGGCTTGTGCCGTCTGCGAACAACAATTTTATCTTGTTCTTTATAACTTTCAACCTCTTCCTGCTTTATTACCGCACCACTACCTTCCGGCACCAAAGCACCGGTCATTATTCTATAGGTTTCCCCAGCTTTAATTTGCCTGGGTACTATTGAACCAGCCTGTATGATACCGGCTATTTGTAACGATATTGACTCACGAAGGTTGAGTATTTTTAAGTCGTCGTAGCTGATAGCGTAACCATCCATAGACGAACGATCAAAGCTAGGAACATCTACTAAGCTGGTAATATCTTCTGCACTTATGCGCCTAAAAGCGTCATTAATATGAACATATTCACTGCCCACTGGTTGAATATAGGTACAGCAAGTGGAAACGGCGTCTTCCAGGTTTACGGTTGCTGTCATTTTTCGCCTTACCTCCCCGTTAACAAGGTAATACTCCAAAAAATCAAATTTAGCTGGGAGCTTTTTTGATGATCCAGTCTTAGCAACTGTTAAATTTCTTCAGGATATCTTTATGCACCAATAATAACACATCAAAAAATTGGTTTTGCAATTAACTAAACTACTAAGTGTATGAAGTACTTTTTCTTAATAAATGTGATTGGGTTTTAGTATATTTTTCTAAAACTCTTTATAAATAATGAATGATGGATTGAGAGAAAAATTCATCGCATTCTTAAAAAAAGAGAACCAGAAGAAGAGATTGATTTTTATACATTATGTATTTTTATTGGACATAATAAGCAGGAATTATCATGCTAATATAGAATTAGGATAAAAATAGGTATCCAAGTGTCTAGATAAAGCAATGGTGAAGGTATTATAATTTGTTTTTATGGTCCAACTCAATGTAATTGAATAGCTCCGAGCTTTATATCTAAGGCAACTGCTATGATATTAAAGCCGCCGGGTTGTCCTGGAAACGGGTCAGCCTTCCTGATACTTGAAAAGGAGCACAAAGTGATTTCAGTCATAGTCATATTTGAGGATGGCTGGATTGTTTGTGCTTTTTTAAGTATTTTGTTGGTTCGTAATTAGAGGTCTATGCTTATCAGGTTTGGTTTCTCATGGTTCCGAACCTACAATGAGCATAAATAAGCAAGTGAGGTGATTGCCGAAAGCAATAACTTTTCAAATCCATAATCTTTTCTAATTAGCACTAGAAAGGGGAGGGAAATTGGTGATGAATGTAACTCGTCGTACTTTTTTGAAAATGACGGGGCTTTCAGTTGTTGCAGTAGCAAGCGGACTGGGAATTAACCTTTCGGTAGCTGAAGCTAGAGCATATACTTTAAAGCTTGAGGGATGTACCAAGATACCCAGCATCTGTCACTTCTGTTCTGGTGGATGCGGTTTGCTGCTGCACATCAAAGACGGTAAACTGGTTCACTTGGAAGGAGACCCGGACAATCCCATTAACGAAGGTGCCCTTTGCCCTAAGGCAGCTAGCCTGGAGCAAGTGGCCTATTCTGAAGTTCGCCCGAAGACACCATTGTATCGTGCACCGGGAGCTGAGGATTGGCAAGAAATTTCCTGGGATGAAGCAATCGAACGAATCGCCAAGAAAGCTGTAGAAGTCCGGGATAAGACCTGGAAGAGCACAGATGAGATAACCACCAAAACTGGGGAAAAGAAAATTGTTCCCGCTAACCGTGCCGAGGGCATAGCTGTAATCGGTTCGGCTGAAATTGACAATGAAGAATCATACATGTTAAGTAAGTTTTCTAGATTAATTGGCACACCATTTCACGAACACCAGGCCCGTATCTGACACGCGCCCACGGTGGCTAGTTTGTCACCTTCATTTGGTCGCGGTGCTATGACCAACTCCTGGCAGGATATGGGTAATTCTCAATGCTTCTTGATTGCCGGCAGCAACTGTGCAGAAAACCATCCCATTTCTATGAAATGGATCAATCGGGCTCGGGCTAAAGGCGCTAAGATGATAGTGGTTGACCCCCGTTTTACCCGGACTGCTGCCCAGGCGGATGTCTATGCCCAGATTCGTCCGGGAACCGACATCGCATATCTAGGAGCTATGATCAATTATTATATTGAAAATAAACTCTATGACGAATTCTATGTTCTGAATTTCACCAACGCGTTGCTGAAGGTCAGTAAAGATTATAAATTTGAAGACGGGTTATTCTCTGGCTTCAATCCCGAGACGAAAAAGTATGATTACTCTACCTGGGCTTACCAACTCGATGCTGACAATAAACCTATAAAAGCCACCAGTCTGGATGATCCCGACTGCGTATTCCAAAAGCTTAAAGAACATTTCTCCAGATATACCTTTGATGTGGCCGCAGAGATTTCCGGTATTCCCGCTGATAAAATTAAACTGATAGCTGATACCTTTGCTGAGAACAGACCGGGCAGTATTTTATATGCTCTAGGTATGACCCAGCATACTACTGCTGTTCAGGGTATCCGCTGTTATGCCATCATTCAATTACTGCTGGGTAATATCGGCAAGGCCGGAGGTGGGGTCCAGGCCCTACGTGGTGAACCTAATGTTCAGGGTTCCACCGATATGGCTAACCTCATTGCTAATTTGCCGGGATACTTGCCCTATCCCACTAATGCTGAGGTAACTCTGCACGACTATGCAGTGCGCTATGGTGCGGTACAGCATAAACCATTAGTGGCACTACTGAAGGCCTGGTTTGGCAAGAATGCCACGGCTGAGAATGATTATGGCTATGGTTGGCTGCCCAAGAACGACCCGACCAATATGCCAACTCAGGTGGAATTTTTCAACTGGATGGACAAAGGTCAGTTTAAGATGCTCTTTAACTGGGGCTCCAATTCCACCGTTTCCATTCCTGACCGCAAGATGGTACTAAGAGGGCTGTCCAAGTTAGAAATGCTAGTAGTAGCCGACGTATTTGAAATAGAAACCGCCCAGTTTTGGCGTGAACCGGGGGTTGACCCTAAGTCTATTCAGACGGAGGTTATCTTCTTACCGGCAGCCTTTGTTTATGAAAAAGCTGGGAGCATGACTAACTCTTCCCGTCTGGTACAGTGGAAAGAGAAGGCGCTCGAGCCGCTTAACGGCTGTTGGCCTGACCTGGATATGATAGATCGGATATTCATAAAGATGCGCGAGCTTCTTGCCGGTAGCACAGACCCCAAAGATGAGCCTATCCTAAAGGCTAACTGGGACTATGATGATGGCCACGGTGAAGCCAGTCCCTTGAAAGTGCTGCAGGAACTGAATGGCTACAATGATAATACGGGCCAACTAACCGCTAGCTTAGGTGAATATCTAAATGCTCCTATCGGTACGGTTTCAACCGGCTGTTGGATATATGCTGGCGTAACTCCGCCGGGCAAAAACCTGGCTGATCGCCGTAATAATACCGACCCCACCGGTTTGGGTCTCCACCAGGAATACGCCTACGCATGGCCAGGCAATATCCGCGTGCTGTACAATCGAGCCTCCTGCGATGCCAATGGTCAACCGGTGGATCCTGAGCGCAAACTGATCTGGTGGGATGCTGCCAGCGGAACCTGGACCGGCAATGATAATCCTGACGTGGCGGATAAGACTAAAGGTCCCGACACTCCAGAAGGAAAAATGGCTTTCCGTATGACACCAGAGGGTGTAGGTCGTTTGTTTGCCGCTAGCTATACCAGTGGAGTACCTACGTCACCTGTTCCCGCTGATAGTATAGCGGCCATTCCCACTCGTGGAGCCGGTATGACGGTGGACGGCCCATTACCTGAATTTTATGAGCCCATTGAAAGCCCGACCACCAATAAACTGCATCCTAATGTTCAGAATAATCCCTGCGCCAAGATCGTTTCTACGGAGTTTGGCGATCCCGAGGAATATCCCTATGTCCTTACTACCTATGGTGTCTGTGAGCACTTCTGTGCCGGCGGCATTACCCGTAACATTCCCTATCTGAATGAAATCATGCCCGAACCTTTTGCCGAAATCAGCAAAAACCTGGCTAAAAAGATCGGTGTTAAAGATGGGGATAAAGTTGAGATATCCTCAATGCGTGGCAAGGTAGTCGTACGTGCCCTGGTTACCGATCGTTTACAGACCCTGAATGTCAATGGAAAAGAAACTGAAACTATCGGTATGCCTTGGAGCTGGGGCTTTGCCAGCTTGAATCCCGGCCCTAGCACGAATACTGTGACAATGGCAGCTTTAGATCCCGGCGCGGGGACTCCAGAGTATAAATGTTGCCTTGTCAATGCAAGGAGGGCTTAGCTATGACAAAGAGAATGGTTTTTGTCGATACTTCATTATGTACCGGCTGCAAAGCTTGCTCCGTGGCCTGCAAAGCTTGGAACGATCTGCCGGCGGAAAAAAACCAGCTGATAACCAGTTATCAAGCCCAGGCTTCTACCACTCACAATACCTGGACTTATATCAGCATGCATGAAAAGTATGAGAACGGCAAAATGGAATGGCTGATGTTTAAGCATCAGTGTTACCATTGTGCAGAACCTTCTTGTATGAAGGCTTGCCCAGCGGAGGCCATTTATCAAACCGACTCAGGGTATACGATAATTGACCAGAATAAATGTATCGGCTGCGGCTACTGTGTCGCTAACTGTCCCTGGGGAGTTCCTAAGACAGACCCAGAGTTGAAAAAGACCTTCAAATGCACCGGGTGTATTGACCGGGTGGAAAATGGCCTCCTGCCTGCCTGTGTAGCCACTTGTCAACCAGGTGCTTTGCACTTTGGCGAACCCGAGGAAATGAAGCAAATAGCTGAAGTTCGTCTGGCCGAAGTTAAAAAAGATTTTCCTAAGGCCCAACTGTACGGTGATAAAGCCATGGGTGGCACCACTTATCTCTATCTACTGAAAGAAGAACCTGCCTTCTATGGATTGCCGGAAAACCCAACTACTTCCGCATCCTTGGTGGTTTGGAAAGATTGGGTACAGCCCTACGGTATTTGGTTAATTCCCATAGCCTTGGGCGCTTCAGCAGTCAGCTTCGTTACTACCAGGATAATCAATAGTATGAGCAAGTCGAAAGGAGGGGACATTCATGGATAAAGATCGCGTTGTACGGTTTAGCGGCTCTGCCCGGTTTGCCCATTGGGGTCACACAGTAACCTTCCTGGTCTTGCTGTTTACTGGCTTAATCCTCTTTTCCCCAGCGGTGGGAAGAGTCCTGGCTCCGGTGTTTGGCGGTTATGTCAATGCCAGCACAATTCACAAAGTAATGGCCGTATTTTTTACAATCATTCCTCTGATTGCTTTAGTTATAAACTTTAGAGGGTTCCTTGATTGGTGGAAGGATGTCTTTTCTTTTGGCAAGAACGATATTAAGTTTTTGATGAAGTTTCCGCTGGAGTTCTTTGGTTTTAAGGTAGATTTACCGCCCCAATCAAAGTTCAATGGCGGGGAAAAGATGAACTCTGTTATAACCACAACTTCCTGTGTGCTACTAGCGTTAAGCGGCTATGTGATGTGGTTTAAGGACGCCTTCTCACCTACGTTAGTTCAATGGGCTTACCCCATCCATGGTATATGCATGATCCTGGCTACCTGTATGGTGTGCATGCACGCCTATCTAGGTTCTTTCCATCCAGGTTCCGGCGAGTCCTTCTGGGGTATGTGGAAAGGTACCGTTCGTTCTGACTGGGCTGCTCACCATCATGCCAAGTGGTATGAAGAGGTAACCAAGTCGCAGAATTAGAATGGTAGAAAAGCTTCAACGGTAAGAGGAGGTTTTCGATGGATGTCAAACGAGACAAATTAGTCATCACAGAAGATGAAAGTGTCAAGCAAGCTTATCAGAAATACCAGGATTTGAAGTCAGCAATTGACCATTGGCAGCAGGAGCGCGGTTCTCATTGGCTGGCTGCAATGGCTTTGGCTCCCAAGCCTCCATATCTGCCGATTACAGATCTACCGGAAGATGCGATTATTGAGCTCTGGCAGCGGTTGAATACCGTTGCCGGAGCCCCAATCTCTGATGGCGAGGCGAGAGAACTTTGGAGGCAGTTTAGAGAAGGCCAGTTCACTATGAACCCAGAGTTGATGTCCCGTCTGCATTTGGCCTTAGGCGGGGTGGCTCAACTAGCCGCTAATAAAGCCAAGTCACAAGGGGTTCCAGCCATCGGCGTGTCCTATATAGCTTCTGATGATCCCACCACCAGTTACCTCTGTCCAGTTTGCGGTGAAGCAGCTACTCTAGCAATTCTGGTGCAACCCAACGGGCAAAGAAATCTGCACTGTAATACCTGCAGTTTCGAATGGACGGTGAAACGCATGGGTTGCCTGTTCTGTGGCAATGAAGATGCCAAACAGCTGATCTATCTTAAAAACGAAGAGTTTCCCGGAATTGAAGTGGCAGTTTGCCAAGTGTGCGGGAATTATTTGAAGGAAATTGATGCGCGGCAACGTAAAGTAAAGGATTATACATGGGAAGACCTCAGAACTATTACCTTGAATTTAGCTACTGAACGTTGGCTTAGCGAAAACGTTAAAAATACTGCTGAACTTCATTAAGTTAATAATTGGTTAGGTTAACTTTAGGCACGGAATCAACCTATTAACTTGGTCCCGTGCCTATTGTTATATTCTTGTGTCTATCCAAGTTACCGAGAGGTAAACCAGAATAAGCTACCAAAGCTCTAAACAGTTCGCCCTGCTTGTCTATTTACCTATAAAGTACTTGCCTTGACTTAAGTTATGCATAAACATTAAACTCTGATTGCGGTTTTCTACAGTAAGTACCCGTTCCATACTAGAGCTATCCAGATTCTGATTAATAGCTTCCTTGGTCAATCTTATGGCCAGAGGATCTTTCTCGGTAATCATCCGCGCTAGCTCTAGTCCCTTGTCAAGCAGCTGGCTTTTTTCCACGCAATGAGAAGCAAATCCTAACTGCATGGCTTCATCAGCCAACATAAACCTCCCGGTCAAGAGCATATCATAAGCCCGTCCTGCCCCAATCAGGCGGGGTAAAAAATAGCTGGAACCCATGTCTGCTCCTCCCAAGCCTACATTTACATAAAAGGCCAAAAAACGCGCATCAGGAGTGATAATGCGTATATCCGAGGCTAGGGCGAAACTGAACCCCGCCCCGGTGGCGGCACCGTGTACTAGACATATAATAGGTTGCGGGATTTTACGCATAAGATATTCCAGTTCCCCTAAGCGGGTCTGCCAGTGATAAAGTGAAGGAGCATTGAGCATTTCGTCCGGAAATATCTCTTTAATGTCCACACCACCGCAAAAACCCTTTTCTCCTGCACCTCTTAGAATAATAACCCGAGTCTTGGTATCCTCACGCAAGCTGTTCCATAAATCCAGCAAATCATCCATCATTTCCAGACTAAGGGCGTTTAATCTGTGAGGACGATTAAGGGTTACTACTAATACTCCTTCTTCGGCATATTCTAGGGAAACTGTTTCATAATTCTTTAACGTGCTCATTTTTTATACCCCTTTCTAGCCTTACATAAAATTATTTTAACCCCTTGAGCACTTCTTAATTAAACAAATTTCCTGTACAGTTAATGTTATACTAGTTTGCTTTTCTAATATGTGGTGTAATTTAATTAGCTGATTGTTTAAAATAAGGAGGCGACATTCCATGAAAGTAATAATAATTGGAGGCGATGCCGCTGGTATGTCGGCTGCATCTAAATTAAGAAGAGTGCAAAAGAACTGCGATATAATAATATATGAAAAAGACACTTATCTCTCCTACGCCGCTTGTGGTCTACCTTATTTTGTAACTTCTCCGGCAATGCAAAAAGATGACTTAATCCAGAGAACTAAAGAAGAATTTGAAAAAGCAGGCTTAAAGCCGTTTCTCCATCATGAAGTCCTCCGGGTTTGGCCTGATAAGAAAAAGGTGCTGGTCAAAGATCTATCCTCAGGACATGAGTTCGAGGATACTTACGACAAACTGTTAATTGCCACTGGTGCCCGCCCCATTGTTCCTAATTTTCCTGGAGTAACACTAGATGGAGTACATGTACTAAAAACAGTTGATGATGGCGTTAATATGAAAGCCAAGCTATCCGACCCTACGGTCCAAAATATTATTGTGGTAGGTGGAGGATATATTGGTATAGAAGTGGCGGAAAGTGTGGCTCAGATGAGCAAGCAAGTCCGTATAATTGAAATGGCCGAAAGAATTTTGATGCCCTTTGATCCTGAAATCAGCAAATTTGCTCAATATGAATTGGCCCGCTTGGGAGTTAAGGTTAATGTTAAGGAAAGACTGGAATCTATAATAGGCGATAGTACTGTGGAAAAAGTTGTCACCGACCGGGATACTTACGATGCAGATTTAGTGATTCTAGCTCTAGGCGTAAAACCTGCCACCGATTTCTTGAAAGACTCAGGGATACAACTGGCTGGCAATGGTGCCGTGATAATTGATCGGGAAATGCGCACCAATGTCGAAGATATTTATGCCGTGGGAGATTGTGCTCAAGTATATAATTGGGTTAAACAAGAAAATGACTATATCCCGCTGGCTACCACCGCTAACAAATGCGGAAGAATTACCGGTGAAAACTTAGCAGGTAAACATATTAAGTTCGTGGGCACTTTGGGTTCGTCCGCTCTCAAAGTAGGAGAAATTGAATTGGCCAGAACTGGTTTATCTGAAAGCGATGCTCAGAAGCTGGAACTGGATTACAAGACGGTACTGGTTGAAACCAGAAATGTTCCTCATTACTATCCCGGTTCTTCACCCATCTGGTTTAAGATGATTTATGAAAACGGCACCAGGAGAATCCTGGGCGCCCAGGGAGCAGGTAAAGATGTGGTGCTGAGAATCAATGTATTCGCCAGTGCTATTTTTAATAAAATGTCTACCAGCGATTTAGGAATGCTGGATTTATGTTATTCACCCCCATTTGCCACGGTTTGGGATGCCGTTCACATTACAGCTAATGCTGCCAAATAGGACTAATATAGTTGGACTTACTTATTCATTAACTGGTAGAGAATCGATCAGTTTAGCTCTCACGATTAGGCGGTCATAATCACTGCCCGGGGGCTTAATAATCGGGGTACAAGTAGTCAAAGTCAAGACAGGTTCAGAAGTGGGATCAATGACGCTCCAATCCCGGCTGTGGGTGGTAAATACCTCCTGGACAGCGTAGGTATACTGTTTTTGCCGGTAAGTGAGAATGATCTGGTCTCCGGCTTTAAGCTTATGCAGGTTCAAAAAGGGCGAACCATGAGTATTGCGGTGCCCGGCTATAGAAACATTGCCCCGGTCCGGGTACTGGCTCTGGGGATAAAATCCCGGACCGGGTTCCAAGTCTGATTCCTCTACCCCGTAACCAACGCTGACCTTCAATCCCAGGGAAGGAATCTCCAGTATCCCGGTGTCCTCTACCAATTTTTCAGGGATAGGGCTGTCATGGGCAGCATTCGGCTCAGTCTCCTGACTCTTCTGCACTTGGGCTGCTTCTTTTTGACTGGTGTGCAAATAATAACGGTGATAGACATAAGGTGACAGGGCTAAAAAAAGCCCACCTAATAGCAGTATGATAGCTACCCATGATCTAACCTTTTTCACCTGTTCCCCTCTTTCCCACTAAGGTATTATTCTTCCGGAGCCGGGTGCTGAATCCGCAGCATAATTTTATTACCAGATGCTGAAAGGGTTACCGTATCCTCAGGAGCAATTTGGCCGCTGATAATCTCCCGCGACAAAAGAGTTTCCACTTCATGCTGAATCAATCGCCTTAAGGGACGGGCACCATAGGCCGGGTCATATCCTTCGTTAGCCAGCAACTCAAGTACCGCTTTATCCCAGCGCAGGTGGGCCTGCACATTTTCTCGAAACCGCAGAGCCAAATTCTTAAGCAGCAACTCGGCAATTGCTTGAATCTGCTCCTTGTCCAAAGCATGAAACACTATGGTTTCGTCTACCCGGTTCAAAAACTCTGGCCGGAAGTACTGCTTTAACAATTCGGTAACTCTAGCTTTCATTTGCTCGTAGTCACCGCCGCTCCGCTGGTATTCTAGTATCTCATGACTTCCTATATTAGAGGTCATAATTATAATGGTATTACGAAAATCTACCGTACGGCCTTTACCATCGGTTAATCGTCCATCGTCTAAAATCTGCAAAAGTACATTAAACACATCGTTGTGAGCCTTTTCAATCTCGTCAAACAATATAACCGAGTAGGGTTTGCGGCGTACTGCCTCAGTCAGTTGTCCGCCTTCATCATAACCTACATAACCTGGCGGTGCCCCGATCAAACGAGCCACAGTGTGTTTTTCCATGTATTCGGACATGTCCAAACGAATCATGGCCCGTTCATCGTCGAATAGTGCTTCTGCTAAAGCCTTACTCAATTCAGTTTTTCCTACACCGGTCGGGCCTAAGAAAATAAAGCTGCCCACTGGTCTATTAGGATCCTTTAGACCAGCCCGGGAGCGCAATACAGCATCTACCACTGCACTTACCGCTTCTTCCTGGCCAATAACTCTTCGATGCAGAAGTTCATCTAATTGCAGTAGTTTTTCCCGCTCACCTTCCAGCAGCCGGCTGACTTGAATACCGGTCCAACGACTGACTACCCGGGCAATATCCTCTTCATCCACTTCTTCTTTTAGTAGCATACTATGCTTCTGTTTTCCGGCTAAAAGTCCCTGTTCAGCATTGAGGCGACGCTCTAGTTCGTTGAGCCGCCCGTATTTCAATTCCGCAATCCTATTGAGATCATATTCCCGTTCAGCCCGTTCCATTTCAGTGCGTACTTCTTCCATTTCCCGTTTGATATCCCGCACTCTGGCTATAGCCTGTTTTTCCGATTGCCATTGAGCCTGCATAACTTCGGATTCGCTGCGCAAATCCTGCAGATCTTTCAGCAAAAGGTTGAGTCTCTCTTGGGAGGCTGGATCGGACTCTTTTTCCAGAGCTGCGGCTTCGATCTCCAACTGCATTATACGCCTGGTTATATCGTCAAGCTCCGCCGGCATACTATCAATCTCGGTGCGTAGCTTAGCGGCTGCTTCGTCCACCAGGTCTATAGCCTTATCAGGTAAAAAGCGATCAGAAATGTAACGGTCAGATAAGACTGCTGCAGCTACCAGGGCTGAGTCCTTGATGCGCACCCCGTGATGCACTTCATAGCGTTCCCTTAGTCCCCGCAGGATGGAAATAGTATCTTCAACCGAAGGCTGATCTACCATTACCGGTTGAAAACGTCTTTCAAAAGCCGCATCTTTTTCTATGTGTTTGCGGTATTCATCCAGAGTAGTGGCGCCAATGGCGCGCAGTTCTCCTCGAGCTAACATGGGTTTTAGTATATTGCTGGCGTCCATGGCACCTTCAGCAGCACCAGCACCAACTACCGTATGGAGTTCATCGATAAATAGAATTATCCGGCCATTGGAATCCTGCACTTCTTTCAATACTGCTTTCAATCTTTCTTCAAATTCCCCCCGGTACTTGGCACCAGCCACCAGAGCTCCCATATCCAAAGCAATCAAGCGTTTACCCTTTAAACCTTCGGGAACGTCCTTGCTGGTTATTCTACGGGCTAATCCTTCCGCAATAGCTGTTTTACCAACTCCAGGTTCACCGATCAAAACGGGATTATTTTTGGTGCGCCGGGACAGGATTTCAATAACACGGCGAATCTCCTCATCACGACCAATGACTGGATCCAGCTGGCCTTCTGCCGCCATTTGGGTTAAATCACGTCCATAGCGGGTTAAGGCCTCATAGCTGTGCTCTGGATTATCACTGGTGACTCTCTGAGCCCCGCGCACACTGCGCATAGCTTTAAGGATTTCCTCCCGGGACAGTCCTATCTGGCTTAACAGGCTCCTCAGGTCCGGTTCGCCTTCTGCTAGTAAACCCAGCAGCAAGTGTTCCACACTCACATAATCATCTTTCAAACCCCGGGCTTCTTGTTCGGCCCGGCTCAGTACCCGGGATAAAGCCCCGCTCATATATACCGGCCCGTCATAACCGTAAACAGACGGAACACCGTCTAGTTGCTTATTCAATTGACTTACAAGCTGACTGATATCTATTCCCGCATATTGCAACAAGCGCGGGGTAATACCTCCATCCTGTTCTAATAGGGCAGCTAAAAGGTGTTTCCCACTGACTTCCTGGTGATGCCTATCAGCAGCAATCTGCTGGGCAGCCACAAAGGCTTCCCGGGATTTCTGGGTTAAACGTTCTAGATTCATAGTATCACCTCGTTTCTTGCCAATACCTGATTTGGTCTTCCAGACTCTCAATGCGTTTCTCTTTTTTCAGGATCGCTTAACACTTCATAGGCTTCATTGATTTCCTTAACTTTTCCTCAGCTCGTTCCTTTTCGGCACCGCTGTGGAGGTCAGGATGCCACGCCTGCTGACCTCCTTTATCCCTAGCTTATTTTTCATCGTATTCGGCGTCAATAACCTCATCATCACTAGAGGAGGGCTGGTCAGTCGCGCCCTTGGTTCCCGCCTGGCCGAAGACGGTGGCTGCGGATCCCAACTCACTTACCAGGTCCTCGATCTTTTCGGAGCACTTGTTTACCGGTTCAGCAACCCTTCCACTAAATCATGGATCAAGTCTTCAGCAGTGGGGCTGCCCCCTTCCATAACGGCTACTACTGAGTTAGTACTTCCTAAATCAATTCCCAATACTTTAGCCATTTTCCTACCTCCTTTGAAATTTAATTATTGGTCAACAAAGGTCATTTTAATCGGCTTCAACCCGCTAATATAAGCCTGCACTTATTAATTGTTCTGTAATAATTATAATTCCCCTTTTTTAATAGTCAATAATGGTCAAATAATATTTCAATTCCTTAAATTGGATAATGATATTGACAAGGGGCCGTGATTCCGCCATGATATCTATTAAGAGAAATTTCGAAAGGTGAGATTTACTTCGATGGAAGACTTTACTGGTTTTGTTTGCTACGTATTAAAATCCACCATGAAAAAAGTGGAACGTCATATAATTAAGGGGCTTGATCAATTCGGAGTCAATATGGCTCAATCTTTCATTTTGTTTTGCTTGCTGGAAAATGACGGTTCTACCCTGTCTGAGATCGGCAACCGTGCTCAGATAGAAAACTCTTCCCTGACTACCATGGTGGACAAATTAGAGCGGGAAGGTCTGGTGGAGAGGCGTTTGTGTACTCAGGATCGGCGTGTAATTAGACTGTATTTAACCGAGCAAGGCCGGGCCAAGGGCCAAGAAATATTTGATATTGGATTAGAATTAAACAACATGTTTAGAGCTGAACTGGGCGACTGCCGGGAGGACTTTATGAAAGGTTTGCACATTATATCGGCTACTCTGGATAGTATAGAAAATCAGGCCTCTTAAAAGCCCGGTATACATTACACCCGAAAACCAAGGGCAAGGAAATGCATCCTTGCCCTTGTTGTCTTCATATGGCTACGGTATTAGGATTCGTCAGATGTCAGCCCTAATACGTCCAGGAGGGCAATGGTAACACTGAGCAGTATGGCTACTACAGTAGCCAGACCCATGCCTTTTAGGGTTACAGCTCCCAAAGATAATTGAGCCCCACTTATCCCTAATATTAATACCACCGAAGTCAAAATAAGGTTGCGGGGACGCCCGTAATCTATCTTTGCTTCCACCAACATACGAATACCTGAAGCAGCTATAGTACCAAATAGCAGCAAAGATACCCCGCCCATGACCGGCTGAGGAATAAACTGTATTGCTGCCGCCAGTTTTCCGACAAAGGAGAGCAGAATGGCGAACACTGCGGCCCCGCCGATAACCCAGGTGCTGTATACCTTGGTTATGGCTAATACCCCTATGTTTTCCCCATAGGTAGTATTAGGAGTAGATCCTGCGAAACCAGACAACATGGTGGACACACCATTCCCTATTAGGGACCGATGCAAACCAGGATCTTTGACTAAATCCTGGCCTACAATACTGCTGGTTACAAAAAGGTGGCCGATATGCTCTGCCACTACTACCAGTGCAGCCGGGAGAATGATAGCCATGGCGGCTGGATTGAATTCTGGGAAGTAAAGGGTGGGAAACCTAAACCAGGGCGCAGCTTGAATGGCGGCCACATCAACTACACCCATATAAAAAGCCAGCGCATAACCAGCCAACACCCCCAATAGTATGGGAATAATAGCTAAAAAGCCCCGGAATAATATGGAACCAAAGACCGTAAAGGCTAGAGTAAAAACAGATATAATAACCAGTTGGGGATCGGGAGACCAAGTCGCCCATGTCATGCCATCCGGTGGAATCAAACCAGCCATTTGGGCGGCAGTAGGAGCCAGTTCCAGTCCGATAACTGCAACAATTGCTCCCATAGCAGCCGGCGGAAATACCACATCAATCCAGCTGGTACCTGCAGCTTTTACTATTAAGCCTACCAGAACAAAGACCAGGCCCACGGCAATAAATCCGGCTAAAGCCGCATTATAACCATACTGAGGCAAGACCAGCAGAACCGGTGAAATGAACGCAAAACTCGAGCCTAAATAAGCAGGGATACGTCCTTTACAAATCAAAAGATAGAGCAAAGTACCAATACCATTCATGAGCAAGATGGTAGCCGGATCCACCCCAAAAATAACCGGTACCAGTACTGTTGCCCCAAACATAGCGAACAAATGCTGCAGACTCAATGGAACGGTTTGTAATAATGGCAAGCGTTCCTCTACACCAATTTCCCGTTTGGCCAATGTTATCCCTCCCAGTTTTTTGAGTTTTCTTTACAGCAGATAGAGCCGATCTCCAGCATCACCCAGTCCCGGAACAATATAGGCTTTGTCATTTAAACTGGGATCAATGGCTGCAGTGACAATCTGTACCTGTGGATATTTCCCATGGATTTGTTCAATACCTTGACGAACCGCCAGGGCACACACAAACATAACTTGACTAGGCTTATAGCCTTTCTCCATTATAAATTCCAACGTTTTGACACCGCTATTACCAGTAGCCAGCATGGGATCGAGAACTATAACTCTATCGTATTGGTCATTCTGTTCGGGTACGGTGTTAAGGTACGGTCGGGCTTCCAGAGTATCGTGGTCACGATACACACCCACATGGGCTACCCGGGCTGCCGGTAATAAAGCCAGGAAACTCTCTACAAATCCCAACCCAGCTCTGAGAACCGGGACCAGCAGAATACGAGTGTCATCTACATAGGAACACTCCGCCGGAGTATCCAGAGGAGTGAACACCTGATCCTTTTGAACTTCCAGCTCCCGACAAGTTTCCACTGCCAAGAGCAAGCCTAGGGAGTTTAATGCTTCGCGGAACGATTTTATTTGACTGTCGCGGTTGCGTAATGTCCGCAGCGCATTCCCCGCTAGGGGATGGTCGATAACTTGAACTCTGTTCACCATTTTTCTCCTTTCCTCGATTTGGTTAAGACCAAAAATAGGTTTTCGACATTTGTATCCTGAATCCTCCAGAAATTGTTGTATGGGAACAAAAGATTTTGCCAAAACACCAACCGTTTTTTTTAGCCAGCGGCAGAATACAGCTGTATCAAGCTTTGGGCTAGTTCCTTAAAAACAGGGGCGGCGCTTTCCGCACCTGAAGTACCTTCTTCGACCAAAACCACCACCGCCCAACGGGGATTTTCTGCGGGCAGATAGCCTCCAAACCAGGTATTTAAGATTTCTTCCTGCTGCTGGTTTATTTGGCCAGTTTGACTGGTAGCTGTTTTTCCTGCCATACTGACCTGGGCTAGAGCAGCACTGCGGCCCGTACCTTTTTCTATAGTCAGATTCAACAGATGTTGTACTTGGCGGGCCGTATCCACTGGTAAAACCTGCTCCTTGGTTTGATGTGATGGATAATGCTCTTGTCCTTCATCATCGATGTAATAGAGGACTAAAGACGGCTCCATCCACATTCCATCATCAGCTATAATGGCTAACAATGAGGTAAGCTGCAGAGGCGTTAATTTCACGCCCTGTTGACCTAGGGCTGCATTTCCCAAAGCTGCCGGACCTGGATTAATATTAATACCGCTGCCAGCCCCGTATTTCCCGTACCCTAACAGAAATTCATCGGTTAAGTGCAGCTTTTGAGCATACTCCATAATAGTTTGGCGGCCTATCATCTGAGCTACCTCAATAAAAACTGGATTACAGGAGAAAGCCAAAGCTTGTTCAAAACATAAGTCACCATGCCCTTCTTCTTTCCAGCAAGATATTTCTACCTGCTGGTTAAATCGATACGAACCCCGACAATGAAATGGTGTGGCGAAGTCAATCACTCCCTTATCAAGAGCGGCGGTTGCCACCAATATCTTGAACAGCGAACCAGGGTGATAGCTGGTCAAGGCTCGATTCATCAACGAGCTTTCTTCATCAGTGCTGATAACCTGGCTTATTTGATAGGGATTAAAAGTAGGTCGGCTGGCCATGGCCAGTATTTGACGGGTTTTGATATCCATTACCACTACTGCACCCTTTTGGACCCGCTGATCCATGATTCTTTCTACGGTTGACTGGACTCTTTTATCAATGGTGAGAACCACCGAGCCCTTGGCTTGGTCCTGCTCCTGCCGGATCTTATACATCAGTCCATTTATTACTTCGCCCCGGGCATCCTGGACAGAAACCAATTCCAAGGAGGAAGGACTGTTTCTTAGGACATGGTCATAAACTTTTTCAATTCCCGATAAACCCCGGGCACCTTTTCCCTTTTCTACTGTACCGATGATATGGGCTAAAAAACCGTCAGGAGAATAACGTTTTTGCACCGGTGCTACCAATACTCCAGGAATATCGCGACTTTGCAGCATGGCTACCTGGCTAGAAGTAAGATCGGTGGCTAATCGCACAAAGGCTTCCCCGGTCTGTATACTGTTTCTTACCTCTTTATAAACCTGATGGGAATTCAGTTGAGGCACCAGTTCAGTTAATTGTTCAGCCCAATCATTGATAGCTTTTGGGTCTATATCACTATTTGCCACTGAAGCCTTGTCCCGGTTAAAGGCTTCTTGCGGAAAGCAGTACAGCGCCGGGGCAGTATGGGTGCCGGTCAAGGGCAGCCGATTTCTGTCCCAGATAACTCCCCGATGGAACTCTTTGAGTTCGATTTGCTGGCTGCGCATAGCCACTGCTTTTTCGGCTATCTCTGCTCCGCGCACGATCTGATAATATGCCATCAGGAGGGTCAATCCACTAAAAATTATTAAAAACGAAACCATCAGAAATGTAATGCGATAAACGCGCAAGTAAACTCCCCCAGCCAGACTTTTCCTTAGCTTGGACTATGTTAGGGTGAGTTATTCCTGGGACAATATAGTTAAAGGGAAGGGCAGGTTATGAAGGATATCCAAAAGGTCCGGTACGGTATCCTCGGTTCCTCGAATCACTACCAGACCTTCGGTGCGGTCCAAAGTAGATACTATACCTAAGTGGTCAAATGCTTCTATCAGACGGGTGAGCATATCGATATTACCAGGCTCCAACTGGGCGATGATATTACTGCTCATAGCTAATTCCCTTTCAATCTATATAGAATTGAGCCAGGCGCAACCGGTTGGAGCATGGGTATGAAGACTCGCTGGCGGGCATGCCGGGCCCGGTCAATCTCTTCGTAATCACTATTGTATAAATGCTCCAAAGGGACCGGGATTGAACCGGAGTGGGGAGTAAGCAGCCATAAGGGATCACCGGGACCAAAATTAGCCCTTTGTTCTACTTCCAGCCAACCTCGTTCATCATCATAGCTTATTACCACACCGCAAAATTCAGCCCGGTTTTGGTTTTTTTGATTAGCCGGGTCTTGGATAGAGGGATCGTGTCCATCCAGAAATCCAGTGGTAAATGGGCGTGTGGCTACCGCCGTCAGCTGACTTAACCATTTATCTATTTTCCGGGTATCGGCAAAGGTTCCTTCTCCATAAGCATCTAGGGCTTCCCGGTAAACCCGGGCCACAGTGGCTAAATAAAGAGGGCTTTTCATGCGTCCTTCTATTTTGAAGGCATCCACACCAGCCTCTGCCAGGCGGGGGATCTGTTCCAATAAGCATAAGTCACGGGAATTAAGGATATAACTGCCCCGCTCATCTTCGTGAAATGGAAAATACTCACCAGGTCGTTTTTCCTCTACCAAAGCATACTGATACCGGCAGGGATGAGCACAGGCTCCCTGGTTAGCGCTCCGCCCGGTCATAAATGACGATAACAGGCAGCGTCCTGAATAGGACATACACATGGCTCCATGAACAAATACTTCAATTTCAATGCCCACCCGCTCTTTAATGGCCCTGATCTCCTCCAGGCTCAGTTCGCGAGCGGCTACAATACGTTTGGCTCCCAGCTCGTGATAAAAAGCCGCTGATTCATAATTGGTAACATTAGCCTGGGTGCTGATAGTAATTGGAATATCCGGGGCATAGCGATGAGCCATTCTGATTACTCCGGGATCAGATATGATCAAGCCGTCCACCCCTATTTGCTCCAGTTCTTCCAGATAAGACGGCATATCCCTTAAGTCCTGATTATGGGCAAAAATATTAACCGTAATATATACTCTTTTGCCCTTTTGGTGTGCCCAGTTCACTCCAGCCTGTAAATCATCCCGGCCCAAATTGCCAGCATAGGCTCTTAGACTGTAGTTGCGACCACCGGCATACACCGCATCAGCGCCGAAATTGATTGCGGTATGGAGCTTCTCTAAATCCCCGGCTGGCAAAACCAATTCTGGCAGTTTAGCGGCCTGCTTTTCTTTATCAGTCAATGTATCGCCCCTTGGCTATTAAATGTTCATCATATGTAAGAGAAAAATGATGGCTGCCATCCCCTTTAGCTACATAATACAGGTAGTCGTGTTTCTGGGGATGCAAGGCTGCTTTAAGGCTGGCTAATCCTGGGTTGGCTATTGGTCCGGGAGGCAAGCCTGGGTTTTTATAAGTATTATATGGATTATTAACCTCCAAATCGGCATAGGTCACTTTTTGCTTGTGGTTGGGCAGGCAATACAATACGCTGGCATCTATTTGCAGCAGCATACCTCGTTCCAGACGGTTGTAAATTACTCCGGATATTACTTCTCTTTCTGCACTGACTTGCGCTTCTCGCTCTATCAACGAAGCCAGGGTAACAACCTCATTTATAGTCAGACTAGTCTCAGAGGCACTGGCAGCCAGCTCGTCCTGCCACACCTGATCAAAGGTGGCCAACATATGCTGTATCAGTTCCTGGGCTTTTATATCATCCGGAATTACATAGGTATCCGGAAACAGGAATCCTTCCAGCTTATTATTAGCTCGTGGGGACACATTATTTAAGAAATCAAAAGGATACTCGGCTTGTAAGGCTTCTTCCCACTCGGCATCGGTGCAAATGTTGTTTTCAATTAATAGTTGGCCTATTTGGGCTACTGTATAACCTTCGGGTATGGTAATTGTTTTAGTTACTACCGCTCCCCGAGCGATAGCTTCGGCAATTTCTGCCACTGACTGGCTGCGGGTGAAGACATAATGTCCCGCCTTTAACTGGCTGTCTAAGCCCTCTTTGCGGCAATAAGATAAAAAAGCTCTCTCACTGTGGATTAATCCTTGTTCTTCCAACTGCACTGCAATATCCCGCGCCGTACTGTTGGCAGGTATGCGTACATCAATAGGACGGTTGTCTTGCGGATCTACCGGTGCGTACTGGCGGCTCAAAAAAGTATGACCCCAATAGGTTGCGCCAATTAATAGCAATAAGATTATCAAAAAAACAGGACGGCGATTGGTAGTTCTTCTGTTTATAGAGATTTCACTCATTTCCTTCTCCTAAGTCTGCCAAATCAGAAAATCCCTCTTCGTTTGAATGATCAGTGGAATCGTTATTATCCTTTTCAGGGATATTTTGATCATCGTTAGGCATTTCTTCGTTTCCAATTTCTAGTAAATCTTTTGGGATATCCAGCCTGGGTCCGGTATAAATAAGGGTATGCAAAGGCTTATAATAATCAGTTGCCAGTTGAGTCCGCTGGGCTACTTCACCGTTTTCGTCATAAACCAGCTTAAAAGAACGGGCTACATAACCGGGAAAGCCCTTATGCTCCACTTTTTCTTCTCCCGGATTTAAGGCAGGGTCTTCCTGACGAATTTCCTCAAAGGGTATTACTTTGTCAATGACACTGCTGAGCTCCACACGCTTCTTGTTGCTCAAATGTCCATAAAGGGTAATGGTCAATTTGCCGCTGCCGGTAGTGGTACGAATATATATGGGATGACCGGTATTATTCCTGAACTGAAAATCCTGTATTCCCCAAGCAACGGTGGCATCCAAACCTACTGGAATATAGGCTACTGCTAAAGAATGATTGTGACGCTCAACCACCTCTAAGTCAGCCAGTAAAACCGCATTATACAAAGTGGAGGATACCTGGCATATTCCCCCGCCCACTCCGGGTTCAAATTTGCCGCTCACTATAACCATAGCATCCCGGTATCCCGTTTCAAAGGTACGGGCTCCCACCGTCTTGTTAAAGGAAAAAACCTCACCAGGTTGTACAACTTGGCCGTTAATGGCTAATGCGGCTTTAACTAAATTATGGGTTCTATCCACTTCCCCACTATTGTACCAGGTGCTATAAGTGGATAATTCCCCCATCACTTTAAGGTCTTCTTCACTGATAGAGGGGTAAACATTGTCTATAATTATCGGAATCTTTAACTGCTCCATAGAAGTCCATTGGACAGGCATTTGTTCCCAGGTGGCTTCGATATTGACTCGTCTTCCTTCCTTACCCGGTACTATGATCAAACCTAAATTTTGGTCAACTTCCAGTTGAGGGTTAACCGGAGGTTGTCCCAATTGCTCATTCCAATCTTCGCCCAGTTTTTCCAAGACGGATTGATTGTATTCTATGGGGGGTACATAAGAAATTTCCTTGGAACCATCCAGATTCAATAATTTGGAACGGATGCTACGAGCTTGTTCTTGTCGCCATATTTCATCTATCACCTGGTCAATACTGACTTTTTCACTGAGTTTTCCTATAGTCGTATCATAATTAAAATCCTGGTAATAAAAAGTGACCGGTGTCTGATACAAATCATTCCAATGGCCCTCTAAGTACGAAATAGCTTCATTCCGGTCCAATCCACCTACCGGTACTGAGGCAATAGCAACACCCGGCAGGAAGTGGTCAGTCTGGTGAAAGAATTGGTAAAAGTAAAGCACCAGGGCTGCAGTTATGCCGGCTGTAACAATTAAAACATAAACCAGACCTCGTTTAATTTTCCCACTAATCAAGGACTTAACCCCCACAACCTTAGAATGTAGTATAGCCTATTCTCCTACTCATATTATACGCCATCAGTCTTTATGTCTTATCAATAATTTGAAACAGAATTCCTACTCCGCCCTCACCAAAGCTGGTTCCATTGTTTATGGTCAGGCCCCTAAGACTAATAGTTATTACACCGCCCTAGGTACCCAAAAAAAGTAGGGTAGAAGCCTGGCTTCTACCCTGCTTGGTTATGTTTAAAGATCTTCTGATTCCACCAATTCTTGCCAGGCATCAGCAACCCGTTCCCATTCTTCATCGTCTTCTATATCGCTCAGGAATTCATTACCCTCCTCATCATGAACCACTTTGAGGATGATAACCTCAATATCTTCGTCTTCGTCCGCCGTTTCTTCCTCATCCAGAGGAATTAAAACCCGGTACACATCCTGTTCGATTTCAAGTTCAGCCAGTAGCTCAAAACTATGTTCAACACCTTCTTCATCTACCAAAACCAGGATAGGATACTCTTCATCAAATATCTCCTCATTGGCCATTACTTCACCTCATTTCGAAAACTAGTCACATTCTAATATTTACCTGCTTTACTTGTCAAACTTATCTTTAAGATTTGTGGGCATCTAAATAATTCTGTAGGATATGAACCGCTGCCACTTTGTCGATAACCTTTCTGCGCTTGCGTCTGGACAAGTCGGCTTCCAATAGAACACGCTCAGCACTGCGGGTAGTAAGGCGCTCATCCCAGTATTCTATGGGCACACTGACAACATCATGTAAATGGCGTACGAATTCCTGTATTTCCTCCGCTTTGGGGCCAAGAGTTCCGTTCATATTACGGGGCAGCCCCACTACCACTAATTGGCACTCCAACTGCTGGCACAATTCCTTTAATTTGGCCAGGTCATTTTTTAAGGTGCTCCGCTGCACCACTGAATGACCCTGAGCCGTCCATCCCAATGGATCGCTAATGGCAACTCCGATACGTTTTTCTCCCACATCTAAGCCCATTATTCTCATAGTATTACCTTCGCATAAGCTAATTAATCCTTTTATTAATGGCAACAGCCCCTGAATCAGGGGCTGTTATTACTGCTGCAGATAATTCTTCAGCAAAACTTCAAGAACTTCGTCGCGTTCAATCTTACAAATGAGATGACGGGCATCATTATGACTGGTTATGTAAGCAGGATCGCCAGAAATCATATAGCCAACCAATTGGTTAATGGGATTATATCCTTTTTCTTCTAAAGCATGGTACACCTGCTGTAAAATCGCCCGTACCTTTTCTTCACTTTCCCGATCCAGCTTGAAGCTTACTGTTTCACCTGGTCCCTGAGGCATAGCAAACACCTCCTTGATAGCAAGTTTTCTACGTGCTAAGCTGGTTATCCTTTGTTTATTGCAAGGTTTTTTCTACCATTTGCCGTGCGGCTGCTAGAGCTTCTTCCAGCTTGGAGGGATCCTTGCCGCCAGCTTGGGCCATATCAGCCCTTCCTCCTCCGCCACCACCGGCTACTTTGGCTGCAGTTGCTACAACTTTACCAGCATTTACTCCTTTTTTGACTAATTCAGAACTTACAAAACAAACAAATAACACCTTATTTCCAGTTGCTGAACCCAGCAGAACCACAGCATTGCCCAGTTTATCCCGCAGCATTTCAGCATTCTGACGAAGGCTGTTGGCATCAGCAGCCGGAACTGCTTCAATCAATATGTGAGCATCACCTATCGATTGGGTCTTTTCAATCAGGTTCTGACTGGCAGCTTTAGTCATTTGAGCTTTAAGTGCTTCTACCTCCCTCTCCCGCTCTCGCAACTGGTGGTTCAACTGCTCCACCCGATGGGTAACCTCTTGGGGAACTGTCTTTAACACCTGGGCTGCTGATTTGAGCTCTTGCTCCAAACTATTTACGTACTGCCAGGCACTGCGTCCCGTAACAGCCTCGACACGGCGAAGACCGGCTCCAACACTTCCTTCACTTAGAATCTTAAACAAACCGATCTGACCAGTGCTGCCAATATGAGTTCCCCCGCATAATTCCATACTATAATCGTCCACCTGTACTATTCTGACCTTATCACCATACTTCTCTCCAAATAAAGCTACTGCCCCCATTTTCCTGGCTTCATCCAAGTCCTTGACAGCGGTAGTAACCTGGTAATTACGCCAAATAGCTTGGTTTACCCGCAGCTCGATTTCCTTTAGCTCATCTTCGCTTACTGGCGATAAATGGGAAAAGTCAAAGCGAAGGCGTTCTGGTTCCACCAGAGAACCCTTTTGCTGGGCATGTTCCCCTAACACCTGACGCAAAGCTTTATGCAGCAAATGGGTAGCGGTATGATTGCGAGCGGTATCCAAGCGCAAACCTTCTTCAACTGTGAGAACAACAGTTTCTCCTTCTTCAAAAGATCCATCTACAGTTCCCAAATGAATTATCCACTGAGCAGTTTGGTGAACAGCCTGCACTTCCATAACTCCATGAGGGCCTTTTATTACCCCGCTATCACTTATCTGCCCCCCACTTTCAGCATAAAAGGGTGTAGCTGCACTTACCAGCATCACCTGTCCACCGTTTACTTTACGCACCCGGCGGTTATCCTGTATGAGAGCCAGGATAGTAGACTCTTGTTCCAGGCGCTCATAACCGTTAAATTCCACCGCTGGGGTAGAAGCCAGCAATTCGGCTAAAATGCGTTCCTGACCAAAAGCAGTTTCCCCTTTGTTAGCCTGGCGCGCCCGCTGACGCTGTTCCTCCATCATGCGGTTGAAACCAACTGTGTCTACGGTAAAATTATTTTCCTCAGCAACGTCTTCCGTTAAATCCAGGGGAAATCCATAAGTATCATAGAGCATGAAGGCTGCCTCTCCATCAATAACATGCTCTCCCCGCTCACGGCATTGCTGTAAAATTTCTTCCACTTTTTTAAGGCCTTCGTTGAGAGTCACGAAAAAGCGTTCTTCTTCCATCCGGATAACTTCCACCACGAAATCACGGCGTTGGGTTAAATATGGGTAAGCATCCTGCATAATGTTGCATACTACGTCCACATTCTTATATAAGAAGGGTTCGTTTATCCCCAAAAGTTTACCGAATCGTACTGCCCGGCGCAGAATCCGGCGTAAAACATAACCACGTCCGTCATTGCTAGGCAGCACTCCATCCGCTATCAAAAAGGTACAGGCACGGCTGTGATCGGCAATAACCCGAAAGGGAAAACCATTATCACCTTGCTGGTATTTTTGCCCGGTCAATTCTTCAATTTGATGAATGATAGGCAGGAATATGTCCGTTTCAAAGTTACTGGAAACACCCTGCAATATCGATGTAAGCCTTTCCAGACCCATCCCGGTATCTATACTGGGCCGCGGCAAAGGAGTCATTACACCTTCTTCATCGCGGTTATACTGCATGAATACCAGATTCCATATCTCCAACCAGCGGTCGCAGTCGCACACACCTATGGCACAGTTTTCTCCGCAGGCGAATTCTGAGCCCCGGTCAAATATTATTTCACTGCAGGGACCACAAGGTCCAGTGTCACCCATACTCCAAAAATTATCTTCCTCACCCAGACGAATTATGCGTTCCGGGGGTATGCCTATTATATCGCGCCAAATCTGGGCGGCCTCATCATCGTCCTTATAAACGGTAGCGTATAGGCTCTCTGGGGACAGCTTAACTACTGAAGTCAAGAAGTCCCAGGCAAATTTAATGGCTTCATTCTTAAAATAATCACCAAAGGAGAAATTACCTAGCATCTCAAAGAAAGTATGATGCCGGGGAGTCCTTCCTACAGTGTCCAAATCATTATGTTTGCCACCCGCCCGCACACATTTTTGCGAGGTAGTAGCCCGCACATAACTGCGCCGATCTATGCCTAAAAACACATCCTTAAACTGATTCATACCAGCATTGGTAAACAGTAAAGTCGGGTCATTTACTGGAACCAATGAGGAACTCTCCACAATGGTATGGTCGTGCTGCTGGAAATATTCCAGAAAGGTTTTACGTATTTTATTACTGGTCCACACTTTGTAGCCTCCTCTTTCCCACGATAACTCGTCTAACTTATTTTCTTTTATATCCAAGGCTCTGTCAATTCCAGGTGAGATTACTCTACCAGTTTTAAGTACAACCAGCTAATCAACACCCTTAAAACCGCTGCTAGCGGCACTGCCAAAAGCATACCCCAAATACCCAGTAATTTCCCTCCTGACAGCAGAGCAAATACTATTACCAGTGGGTGTATACCTAATTTATCACCAATAACCCTTGGAGTAATCAAACCACCTTCTACTTGTTGAATAACAAATATAGCCAGGGCCATATATAAGGCCAACTGCCAGGACTCAGTTAAGGCCACAGCTACCGCCGGCACACCGCCCAGGAATGCTCCGAAATAAGGAATCAAATTGGTCACACCTGCTAACAGCCCCAGCAAAAGCGGAAACTTTACTCCCAGCAGCAAGGCAGCCAAACCCACCATTATTCCCACAAAAGCAGCTACTAAAAGATAGCCTTTGAAAAATTCTATCAATACCTCATCCATGGAAGAAAACAGCTGCTCCACTTCCCGGCGTCCTGAGGGGGAAAACAGTTTAAGAAAATTGTCCCGGATTCTGTCCCAATCGGTAAGAATATAAAAGGCTAAGATAGGCGAGAAAATAATGGCCAGTACCTTGCCTAGAAAACTGTAAAGCCCGCCTACAAAGGTCTGCAAACCCTCATAAATGTATTTATTCATCCGAGCTATATTATCCTTTATGATTTCTCCCAGACGTACAGGAATATCCAGATTCTGAAGCCGGTCAGCCATATGCTGGGCTTCGTCTGCATAGTGAGGAATAAGCCGTGCCATTTCCGTAAGTTCGCCCACCATTCCTGGCAGGGCGAAAGAAAGAACAGCCCCCAAAGCAATGATAATAAGCATATATAGCAGTAAAATTGCCCATACTCTTCCCAGACCCTGCCTTTCTATAAACCTGACCGGTCTATACAGCAAATACGCTATAAGACCGCCTAGAATAAAGGGCATGGTAATATCGCGAACTCTATATAAAAAATAAATGGTGGCTGCAACAACCACCAGAACAAAAAGCCAACGGCTTAAACGTTTGCTGTTAAACCCCAAAACCACTACCTCTGCAAAATCTTTTCAGCTGTGCATCCAATATTGTTTACCATATCCATGGCTCGCTTAGACTGGGCTTTTATCTGACGGGTCTGTTGCTTAACCTGACTCTCATTGTTCAGATAATACAGGGTAGCAGCTACCCCTAGTGCAACTCCCATCAGCAGGGCTGACCATTCCCTCATGGTTCCACCTCCGTTACATTAATTCCGACGAACGTTCCATAGCTATCAGGGTTCCATCTTCGGCTACTTCATAGAGGTTCACCTTACCGCGATTATAGTTAAACTCCATAAAGCAGTTCCAGCAATAATACTGGTCACTACCAACTTTACCAACTTGGAGACCTCGGCATATGGGACAACGAGTAATCAAGTCAATCACTCCCTTGTTTTTCAATGAGACCGCTGGTAAAACTTTTCCAATGGACCTGGTCAATAGGAATCTGGCTGCGCCCCTGCAAGATATCGCTTAAGACCCCAGTGGAAACTTCAATATCTGATACTTTCTGGTCATCAGATAGGATAAAGTCGCTCACTGTTCCTATCTCCTTGCCTTGCCCATCATAGATCCGGTCGCCTATTTTCTTTTCATATACCGATAATTCTTCCCCGTGCTGATACGATTTAATACTATCCAGATCCTGAATGATAACGGCTTCAGGGGTGACCACTAAGTCCTCAGCATTAACCATTCCCCTGTCCAGATGTTCAGTCTCAACAATAACGTATGCCAGACGCAAATCATCCCCGATGACGGCTCGGACCACCCGCCCTATAATATGAGCCGATGGCTCAAAAAAAAGGGGAAGGTTTTTTATGTCTCGCACTCGCACTATGCCATCTCCTTTGTACTCCAGTAATAGTTTTCTCCTGGGACCAAAAAAAATGCACCCTTTATGGGTGCTAGTTACACAGTCAATTTATGGATTTTTTCAAGTCATTCCTGTGAAAGATTCCTTATGTATCCTTACTGTAAAAATGCTTCCATGCGTGTCATTGGCCGTTCCGGCACTCCTGATGTTCATTCCTTCGGAACTCACTACTATGGTTGCGAGCCCCGTTAGGGGCGTGGCAATCTCTATGTCTAAGCTAACCTCAGCTTTGCAGGAATATTAGCCAGCTCGCTCCAAGACTCCTCGCCTGCAACACATCGGCTTACTTCGGTGC
>DLUN01000174.1:0-7153 GCA_003444615.1 Syntrophomonas sp. | reverse complement strand
CTGCAACACATCGGCTTACTTCGGTGCGCAGGGTGAACCTACTGGCTATGATTGATTTTCATTTATCATAGCCTGTACTTCAGGTAGCACTTGTGATACGCCCGCCACCTATGACTAAATCTCCCTGATAAAAAACCACGGATTGGCCGGGGGTGATGGCTCGCTGGGGAGTATCGAAACGGACCCGGACTTTATCACCATCCTGCTTTTCCAGCCAAGCCTTAGCCGGTGGAGCTGTGGAGCGTATTTTGGCTTCAACGGTCACCGGCTCTTCTAAGCTCTCAATGCCAATCCAGTTGTTGTCAGCAGATACGAGTTCCCGAGTGAACAAGTGATGCTCGTCATCTACTATCAACCGATTATTAGTTATATCCATTCCCAAGACGAAAACCGGTTTGCCTGCATGTACCCCCAGTCCTTTACGCTGACCAATGGTATAAAAGGCTAAACCACGATGCTGGCCTAATACCTCACCCTGAAGGTTAACGATGGGTCCCGGTTCCAAAGCTAATCCCTGTTCCACCAAAAAATCACGGTAATCTCCGGCAATAAAACAGATTTCCTGGCTGTCAGGCTCCTGGGCCACAGTTAGTCCATGTTGCCCGGCTATTGCCCGCACCTGTTCTTTGGTGAGTTTCCCTAATGGGAATAGGATGCGGGCTAACTGCTCCTGGGTCAATCGATATAAAAAGTAGCTCTGATCTTTCGAGTAATCTATTCCTTTTAGCAAATGGTAGCGTTCGCTGGATTTGTGGTAGGAAATGCGGGCATAATGCCCGGTAGCCACCATATCACAACCACGCTGCAAAGCAAATTCCAGCAGCGTTCCGAACTTTATGTAACGATTACATTCTACACAGGGATTGGGAGTACAACCCTGCTGGTAAGTAGTACAAAAATAGCTGACCACCTGCTGCTGAAAATCTTTACGCAAATCCACTACCGAATGTTTTATTCCCAAAACAGACGCAGCGTTAGCGGCCTTTTCTCCTACAGCAGTTTGCCAATTAATCATAGTCAAGCCTTCTACTTCATAACCCTGCTCCTTCAGAAGCAAGCATGCAACGGTACTGTCAACTCCTCCGCTCATCAATACGGCTACTTTCATAATCTAGGCCCGCCTCCTTGTTCTCTTCTTTATATCATCCCCTTTCCCCACTGGCAAGCGGTTGGCACTATGATCCAAGTTGATTTATAATTACAGCAAACCAGCGAGAGGATAAAAAAAGAGTGAATTTGTTCGACTTTAATTCAGGTTTATCCAACCGAAAACACGCTCCTCTAGCCTACCGCATGCGTCCCCGGAGTCTGGACGAAGTTATTGGACAAAGTAAAGTTGTAGGCCCAGGCTCTCCTTTGCGCCGGGCTATTGAACGGGATGAACTCCATTCCTTTATTTTGTATGGGCCCCCCGGAACGGGTAAGACCAGCATCGCCCAAATCATATCCGCCATGACCCATTCATATTTTGTCCAAATGCAAGCGGTTACTGCTGGAGTGGGCGACATCCGCAAAGCCGCTGCTGATGCTGAGGATCGTCTCAAGTATTATCAGCAGCGCACTATTCTATTCGTGGATGAAATTCATCGTTTCAATAAAAGCCAGCAGGATGTCCTCCTGCCTTTTGTAGAGGAAGGCATCCTTATACTCATTGGTGCGACTACGGAAAATCCCCTTTACGAGATAAACAACGCCCTTCTTTCCAGAGTGAAGCTGTATATACTGGAAGCCCTGGAAGCCGGAGATATTAAAGCTATAGTACAGCAGGCTATTGCTGATCCTGAACGAGGTTTGGGTCAGGTTAGAGTAAGTTTGGCTGGTAATTCTCTGGAGCTCTTAGCAGCAGCTAGTAAGGGCGATGCCCGTATGGCCCTCAACATTCTGGAAAGCTTAGTCGATTCTTTTCAGGAAAACAACACCCTAGAGGTGACCCCTGAGCTAATAAAAAAGGTAGTAGGACAGCCCCTTCTAAAGTACGACAGGAGCGGCGACTATCATTATGACACCATATCAGCATTTATAAAGAGTATCCGTGGCTCTGATCCGGATGCGGCTGTATTCTGGCTGGCAGTTATGCTGGAGGGCGGAGAAGATCCGCGTTTTATTGCGCGGCGCCTCATTGTACACGCTGCTGAAGACATTGGCATGGCTGATCCCCGGGCATTGCTTATAGCCAGTGCAGCCGCTCATTCCGTGGATTATGTAGGCCTGCCGGAGGCGCGCATACCTCTGACTGAAGCCACCCTATACCTGGCTACGGCTCCTAAAAGCAATTCCAGTGTCGTGGCTATTGATAAAGCCATGGCCACAGTCAGGCAGTTGAGCAAAATAACGGTACCGCCGCACTTGGGTGACACTTCCCACTCTAAAGCGAAAACGCTTCTCGGCAAAGGTCAAGGTTATAAATACCCCCACAGCTATGGGGGATATGTTAGCCAGTCCTATCTTCCCGCTGAAGTTGACGACATCAAGTTGTATGTTCCCAGCGAAAATGGCTATGAAGCAAGAATCAGTCAATTTCTTCAGAAACTAGCTGCCTTGCGAAATAGAGGACCCCAAAAATAAAACAACCCCAAAACTTTATGAGTAAAGTCTTGGGGTTGGTATTCTCATTATATAAAATTGTTCTTAAATAACCTGATCTATGGCCTTCTGTAGCTGGGCTTTGCTCTGAGCTCCCACCATGCGCTGGACTTCATTGCCGTCCTTAAAAATAACTAAGGTAGGAATTCCGCGAATGCCAAACTTGGCAGCCAAGTCTTTATTCTCATCCACGTTTACTTTGCCAACTACCAGTTTGCCTTCATTGTCAGCAGCCAAGCTATCCACAACAGGACCCACTACCTTACAGGGTCCGCACCAAGGCGCCCAAAAATCTACTAAGACCGGGAGCTGTGCCTGCACAACTTCCTGTTCAAAATTATCCTTTGTTAAGGTTTTTACTTCTGCCATCCAAAAGCCCTCCTTATGTTTTTCTTTAGCCTACCGTATTAAACGGCCCATCATAGCGACAATTTCCTTTAGACCCTCTTCGTCAGAGTCTCCCTGGGTAATTGACGCTAAGCAATCTTGGGCATGGTTTTCAAAAACCAGCAAACCCACCTGATTAACAGCTGATTTTATAGCTGCCACCTGGGTCAAGATTTCACCGCAATCAGCTTCCTGTTCAACCATCCTCTGTACACCCCGTACCTGCCCCTCAATGCGGCGCAGTCGCATCAAAATGTTCCTGCGGGCATCTTCCTCACCCATTTAATATACCCCCTCTGGGTATGTTTAAGGTTAGTATATAGATGTCAAAGAATAATGTCAACTAGAATTTATGTTTTAAAGTATGCCCTCAAAAACCCTTAATAAAAACAGAGGTGGGATATATAATCACCACCTCCGTTAATTCTCTACACTAAGAATAAATAATAAACTGCAATACCCGCTCCCAGGGCAATCAAAGCCCAAATCAGGGTTCGCAACATCTCAGACCTGACCTGCTTAGCAAGTTCCTCCAATGTATAAGCCCCCTTTTTAGAATAGCTGATCTCTTGTTTTTAGATTTTTACCTATTATAACATAGGAGCCAAACTGCATAGCCTATTTATATACAGTAGCTTCTTGGTTTACTTTACCATCAGGCTCAGTACTGTGAGCCATGTGGGAAGGCAATTTTTCACCCAACAATTCCGTAGCCTGCAACTGGTCTCCCTTCAACTCATGCCGGTATAGTTGCTGAATTCTTGGTTTTTCCCCAGCACCGGTAGAGGAGGTTACCAAAGGGGTATAGGTACGTGAGAAAGTAATCTTTTCTCCGGTTTCATTGTGCCCATAGATGCGAATAAGCCATGAATTATGGTCCCGGTTTATGAATACAGCTACCGGTTCAGTACCCGGATTATACATTTGCATATCACCGGCTTCATAAACCAGTCCTGCATCTAACGCTGATCTGGCCAGAGCCTGATGCCAAAGTTCTACCATAGCCTCGGCGTCCTCAGAACTGGCATCAATACTTATGTTTATATAAGCTGATTCTCCCGGCAATATGATTTTACCAGGTACTGCCCACCCGGTATCTTCACCGGTGGGAAACTTTTCATGGTCAGGAACAGCTCGCACCGATAATAACTCTTGTATCCGGCTGGTATTAATACTTATTAAAGTAGGTGTGATAGGCTTTTCCGGCAGGGTTACCTTTAACTGACCTGCATTCAAAAATTGCGTCACTATGTTAACAGACATTTCGGCATCAATTTGGGTGCCCTCTTGTTCAGGATAATAAACCAACTGATCCCCGCACAGAATCAATCGGGCATCAACTGCTGGGCGGTGTTTTGACAAAGCTAGATTGTATAGGCTTTGTCGCATTTTATCAAAGTCATATTCCCAAACCGGAGCTACTATATGTTTTTTGCCTCGGTGCAGAGTATGGTGTAACGGAGACCAGCTCTCGATAATGGCATCAATCTTCTTTATAGTGGCTTCAGCATTCAGTTGTACACCCATATCCCTCAGCTTCATAGGAAAGTCACCATGGCTTAATACACAAGTAACTTCCAGGGATTCAGTAATACTCTCCTCTAGCTTTTGCAAAGCCTCCGCTCTGGTGAGATGGCCTAAATAAACCGGTCCTGCATATAGGTTACTTGGGTAAACAGAAGCGTCCCGTTTGGCCAGAGCCAGGGACGCAACCAAAACAGTCACCACCAAACCGACGATAAGCAAAAGACTAACTAGATAGACTCTTGTTTGATAGTTCATCATTATTTATGCCACCGGATTAAATTATTTTACGATCTGCGATAATTCAACAAACTTATTGTGCTGTTCAGCTAAATCTATCAGCGCTTCGGTGATTACAGTACCTTCAGCTATGATAATCTGTCCATCCATGCCCCTTAAGTCCCGAATGGCTTTTTTCCCGGTTAGATATTCCCGCTGGCGTTTCTTAAAAAGTGCTGCTCCGTCCATATCTCCTGTTTCCCGAGGGCTGGTAGGGTCGGTCTCAACTGCGGTATCCAAGGAGTCACCAGAATCTTCGCTGGCAGCTATCTGATACTTAACAACCACCACATCCGCTCCGTAAGTCAACACTTGTTGGGCATCCAGCTCTTCAACGCCGGTTTCATCAGCTCGTTGGAAATAAAGACGAGTAATAATACCGGAATTCTCATCCAGCTCGTATTCAGTAACCTTACCGATAATATCCCCTTTATCGGTCAACAGGCGATTGTTTTTTAACTCCACATTGCGTTTCAATAAATCATTAGCTTTGGCAGCATCTGTGATGGAGGCAATATTGGTTTCGCTTTCCGTTGTGACAGCATGTTCACCAATTCCCATTACTTTTTCGAAAGGTAGAACTCTGGCCCCCGCATACCAGCTCCCATCGCTTACCAGCAGGTACTCTACCTTCCCTTCTTCTGGATTGATGACTAAATCCTTTACCTGTCCTACCTGCCGCCCATCAACTACCGAGAAGACTGATAGTCCAACTATATCCTGTGTTTTTTTCATTCTCTCTAACCTCCATCGGCTCACGCCAGCATTTTTTCGTTAACTTTTATCCGTACGAAACGAGGTACCTCAAAAATAGGAGTACCTGATATTCCCAGTCGGTCTAACTCATCTGCTAATAAACGGATATACTGTCTCTGCTGCTTTAATTCTACAACTGCCGCAGATTGGATGCCTATGTCCTGGAGCAGATGGTCTATAATAATAACTGCCTGTTCATAATCCCCTATATTCTGATAAATACTTACTAATTCCATTCCTAACAAATATTTTAGTTCATTATCAATACTGGATTGTAGAGCGAAAGTAAAGTTTTGGGCTGCCAACCTATACTCACCCTGCGACTTGGCTTCGAAACCCAACTCAATCCAGTCAACTATATCTGGACTATCTTCTGGAGATGTTGTGTCACTGGCTATTACCGGCTCGGCTACTGGTGGGGACAAATCCACAGGTTGATCCATAGCGGTTTCTGGCACCTCATCCTCGTTTAAGGGTAAACTGTAAAGCTCTTGAACTACATCGGCTGGCTGCTCTGGGACCAGGAGCGCTTCCTCAGGCTGATGATCGGTTTCGTTTTCCATTATGACCTTCTCTGCACCACTCTCTTCCTGGGCTGTCTTACTGCTTGCCTGAGCAGCAATCCCGTCATCGGGATGTTTCAACTCCTCCTGATGCTCGGTCAATACTTCTTCATGACTGTCTTTGTGTAGCGAATCATCACCTTCCATTGCTGTAGCTAATTCTTCCTTGATAACTATATTAGTGACTGCTGGGGATATATCATCCGATGTCTGAATAGCTTCGTCCTTGTTTAAGGCAGGCATACCAACATCTATATTATTTGTACCATCGGCCATCTTAGCCGTTAAATCTTCGGTTGAGGATAGATTAGCTGCCTGGTCTGAAAATTCCTCCTGCTCTCCTGATATATTATTAGGGTTATCTGTCTTCTTAAAAATTCCTGCCTGAAACGGCTTGTCTACTTTTGTTGATTTCTCAGGAGCAGGCGCAGGGATTTGGTTTTCACCATCAGTAACATTTAGGGAAGGTTTAGTTGCTAATTCGGCACCTAAATTATGGTCATGACTCCTTAGATTAAATATTTCCGGCTTACACATTACTATAGTCAGGATTGCCAGCATTATACCGTATACCATTATGGTAACACCCGCTCCTAAGTGTTGTATACTGAGGGGGAATGCCGTGATCATCAGATAGGATAGAGCTAAAACTAGAATAATAGTCTTTATATTAAAGCCATCCCTATGCAACAGGTAGGCAATCCAGCACGCAATAGGAATATATACCAGACTAACATAAAGCAAGTATTCAGTCATCAATATCCCCTTTCCCCATATTTAGCTTTAATTTTGTTAATTTCCACAATTATACCTATTTCTCCTCTCTCTCTTGAAGATTTATTTTTGTCGGACAGCAGTATTAATAATAGGAGGTTTTTCTTCATAAGTAATTATATGTCATTTTCGTTTTTTTCTTGGTGTTTAAGAAGGATTTCACATAAGTTGAAGAGAATTATCAATATGGTGTGGTCAGGCTTATATATTTAGCCTGTGTGTAGAGAGCGAATAAATTTTTAAGGGGGAAAGCTAATGCAAAACGTATACGTTGTGGAGGCTGCACG
>DLUN01000178.1:3984-5021 GCA_003444615.1 Syntrophomonas sp. | reverse complement strand
GAACAGTGCAGAAGTGATGACCTTTATTGTATCTGGCGGAGTAGCCAACCACTAATAGGGCGCATCTATTATACAAATAAATTGCGTAGTTTTAGTTTTTGCATATTTTAATGACAAAGCAGGCATCATAAGGATGAAAAACAAAAGCATTGCCTGGATTATATGGATTATTTGAATGAAAGGAGAGCGCCCATGATCGGTACTATTGTCCGTTTCGTTGTTTCTGCATTAGTATTAATGCTGATTGGCTATCTGCTGCCGGGTATAACTGTGTCAGGTTTTATTGGCGCCTTGATTGCAGCTGTGGTAATTGCTTTGCTGGGGTATGCCGTAGAAGCCATATTAGGAGACAAGATATCTCCTCGTTCCCGGGGACTAGTAGGTTTTATCACATCTGCGGTGGTTATCTATGCTGCCCAGTTCATTGTGCCCAATTACCTGTCAGTGTCTTTGTTAGGAGCCCTGCTGGCGGCATTCGTGATTGGGATTATTGATGCGTTTGTCCCAACCGAAATCCGTTAAATAAAAGTATTTACCTAGTTAAATATGCAGTAAGGTGGACCCCAAGAGGTCTGCCTTTTTGTTTTTGTATTGTGGTGGTGGCAGGCAAATAAAAATAGGACAGGCACAAGGCCTGTCCCCAATAAGTCTAAGATTAATCTCTTTTTGGCAGTTCGGGTTGATAGAACACAACGGGACAACAGATACTTGCATTACTTGCTGCTATAAATACAAAAACCGCTGACAGAGATGTGCAAAGTGCTAGCTTAGCTTTGTTGAGCATAGTAATCCCCCTTTCTGATTGTTTTTTCTATGTGAAGAAAGATGTTGTCCCAGGCTGACATATAAATATGGCCAGGTGTAGTTAAGGTTATTGATTGCCAGAGCAGACCCATCATGATGGCAACACCACCCAGCGGGTAGACAAATAACAGCGTTATAGCCAGGAACCACAACAATACTGCCATAATAAATGATTTTTTCCGTAGTACTTGTCGCCGCATAGGATCGGTTATTGGGTTGGTAGGATTATCTAC
>DLUN01000178.1:1385-3718 GCA_003444615.1 Syntrophomonas sp. | reverse complement strand
GCTAGAGGCAGAAAGGTGATCAGGCTGGTCAAGGTACACCGGTAATAGGCGGTACAGTGAGCACCTCCAGAGTAGCGGCGGTATAATGCCGATGCCATCAGAATGCCCACCGCCTCATAAAAAAGGCCTAACCAAAAAGCTATTGCCAACAGCAGAGCTATCTGTAAAATACTTCCCAGCATTACCTCAATCCCATAACGAATTTCATCTTCACAAATAGTTTCTTGCGAATTCCTGGCCAGTAGGTGGGCTAATTGTTGGGCGAATTGTTTCACCACGGTCCTCCTTCCTGATTGGCAAGTAAACAGTGAAAACCACTTTGTCATGCTCATTGGCAAATCGGATTTTTCCCCGGTGCTGGTGAACTAGTTTTTGTACAATAGACAAACCTAATCCGGCATGATTGCCAGTCTTAGTTGTAACCCCTTTTTCGAAAATATTGTCAATCAAATTTTCGTCAACATGTCCGCAATTAGCGATTTCAAAAACGTAGAAATCATCTTGACGGTTAATTGTTAGCCAAACTTTTTTCATATCATTATCTAATTCACTTACGTGATCAAGAGAATTGCCAATTAGGTTGCCTAAAATGCGGTTTAAGTCATAAGGTGAAATCATCAACTGATTTAAATCGGTGTTTACAGATATTTCGAAATTTATCCCCTTAGTTATTGCTAGGGCAGTTTTGGTATAGGCTAAGGCAGATAATCCAGGATCTGTTATATTCGTAAAACGCCGGGAGAGCGCTATTTCACCGATCATTTCCTCCAGGTACTGCCTAGCATCTTCCAAGTATCCCAATTGCAAATATCCATAGAGAGTTTGCAAATGACTGATCTGGTCATGCTGTTGTGCACGAATAGCTATTATCATTTCGTCTACGGTTTCCAGGTAGGTCTGCTGAATCATAAATTTATGTCTTTGACTGATTAAGTTAATTAATAACCCAACAAAATACAGCATAATGAATGTCATTAATATAAGAATAAAACTCATAATAATTGCAAAATTTTCCTCGGAAACACGCGAGAATAATTGCGGTTGGAAAACAATGTAATTGGCTATAATGCAAACAACTAGGATTACCATCAAGGTAAACATTAAGGCCACTAGAACAACAACTACTTTATCTTTTCTAATTTGCATCTGGATATGAGTGTGCTGTATGTCATTGGCAAAATCAAATAAATATTTTTTCTTCCTGTATATAATCCAGATAAGTAAAACAATAATAATGATTTGTGGTACAGGAACTAGTAATAGATATAAATTGTTGGTTACCACAGTAGAGATATCTGTATTGAAGATTCTTAAAATAACTGCCAGAGATAAAGATTCGCCCAGCGCCATTATGAGATTTCCTAATACTATTGCAATTAGCGCTCGTAGCAATGTTAAATCCCACATTAATTGGACAATAAATATCAATAAAAATGTTAAAATCCCAAAATGAAAAATAAAATGCAGTGGCAGGCTGCGTATTACCATAGCCAATAAAGCGTAGCATAATCCTACGATAGCTAATTTGCGTATGTGAGGATGTATATTAACTAAGACTAGGCCTAGCCAAGTAGTTAATAACCCCGTCGCAAAACCCTGAATAAACAATATCCATAAGGGAATAGCCAAAAACAGCCCCCCAAAATCTACCTCATATGTAATATGTTTTGAGAATAATAGATAAAATTCCTGCAAATATCAGTAAAAGAATTAACCAAAATTATTACAAATTATAACGGTTCCAAGGTCCTATGACATTATTTTGTAAATTAGAAAAACAGAGAGACCAGGGAAGTCGATGTGTCTGTGGGGTAGTGTGAAGTTTAATAGGGAAAGATGTCGAAGAAAGAAAAAAAGAGCTCAAAAAGCAGCGTTTGTGAAAACTATTTGCCAACCAGCCGTCAAAACCAGTACAATAAACAAAGGCGTTATACATGATGGCTGTGTTGGTCGGCTCGCCGGTGAAACAGGAGGTCGAAATGGTAGGATTTATAGGCAATATTGGAACCTGGGAACTTATATTAATCCTATTAGTTGCGGTTATCGTGATTGGCCCCAGTAAACTGCCGGATGCAGCCCGCTCTTTAGGAAAAGCAGTGGGCGAATTCAGAAGGGCTACTGCAGGAGTTAAAAAGGAGTTCGAAGAAGCTATCCTGCTGGATGCACCGGCTAAAACTAAAAGCAAAAGCGAATCGGTCAAGGAAGAGATTGTAGTTGAAGAATCAGCTCCAGAAAATAATTCTGGTAATGAATAGATACATTCATTAGTAAATATGTTAAAATTAAAAGCGTCTCTTATCAAGAGAGGTGGAGGGACTGGCCCAATGAAGCCC
>DLUN01000178.1:0-1194 GCA_003444615.1 Syntrophomonas sp. | reverse complement strand
GACTGGCCCAATGAAGCCCGGCAACCGCCAGTTATGGTATGGTGCTAATTCCTGCAGGGAAAAACCCTGACAGATGAGAGGGAAACTGATATCAGAACCCTCTTTGGAGGGTTTTTTTATTTCTAATAATGGAGGAGGAAGATAGAAGTGGCCGGGGACTTATTGAGTGCACTAAACGAACGTGTGGTAATCCTTGATGGAGCAATGGGAACTATGTTACAGGAACGTGGTATGGAGCCTGGTCAATGCCCGGAACTATTCGGGGTGGGAAATCCGTCCATTTTGCGTGATATTCATTCTCTGTACATAGAGGCTGGTGCTGATATTATTCAGACTAACACTTTTGGCGGTAACGCTTTTAAGCTTAGCGAATATGGCCTGGCAGAACAAGTGGACGAAATAAATGGAGAAACGGTACGCATTGCCAAAGAAGCAGCGCGAGGCAGAGCCTGGGTAGCAGCATCTATTGGACCTACCGGAAAAATGCTAAGTCCTATGGGGGACTGCAGCTTTGATGATTTGTATGCTGCTTTTACTCAGCAAATACTGGCCTGCCAAAAGGCTGGGGCAGATTTAATTTCCATTGAAACCATGACTGACATTGGAGAAATGAGAGCAGCTCTAATTGCTGCCCGCTCAAATAGCCGGTTGCCGGTTATCGCCCATATGACCTTTGAACCAGAAGGCCGCTCCATGATGGGAACCGATCCGGTGACTGCCCTAATCATACTGGAGGCTCTGCAGCCGCTGGCAATGGGGGCCAACTGTTCAGGAGGAGCTCAGCAGCTACTGCCGGTTATTAAACAGATGGGGCAGTGGACGGACCGTTTTTTATCAGTTGAGCCCAATGCCGGACTACCCCAGTTAGTCGATGGAAAGACGGTTTTTCCAGATAGTCCTGAGGACATGGCGGAATATGCCCTGCTCTTAAGAGCTGCGGGGGCTAACATAATCGGCGGCTGTTGTGGAACTACTCCTGTGCATATCCAGGCTATGGCTCGGGCTTTAAAAGGTATGACCCCCATCCAGCGTCCGGCCAGAAAAGTATTGGCCTTGGCTTCCCGTAGCCAGCATGTCATTATCGGGGATGAGCAGCCCTTAGCTTTTATTGGTGAGCGTATTAATCCTACTGCGCGCAAAAAATTAGCTCAAGACATAAAAAATGGCAAAATGCATATGGTGGTTGAGGAAGCT
>DLUN01000108.1:7040-7340 GCA_003444615.1 Syntrophomonas sp. | reverse complement strand
GTGAATATAGTAGAATACAACCGGATGTACACGGGATAGAACGGATATAATCCGGCCGTGTAAAAAGAGGGCGTCAGGCCCTCTTTTGTGTTAGGTATTAATGGAGTCACATATGTTACAATGGCTCGTCGTACGTCACTCGCCCGGCTAAACTCCTGCTTAAGCCGACCAGCAATGTTTTCATTTATCGTGGCCTGTTCTGCAGGTGATAATTGCGAGGACTATTCTCACAGCAATGATAATTTCATCGTATCAACAGTTTTATCGGTTATAATAAAGGAAGTCGAGCTTAGGGAGGGT
>DLUN01000108.1:2101-6730 GCA_003444615.1 Syntrophomonas sp. | reverse complement strand
ATCATGGCCGTTGCCATAAACAATGTGTTGAAAGACCTGAGTTATACTTTTACAGATACCTGTCAGGTACGTTTAATTACTCTTAATTCGGAGCAAGGATTAAGGATTTACCGGAGAAGCGCTGTCCTTATACTGCTTCGGGCAGTTCAGGAGGTATTCCCTGATCGTAAGCTGATAGTCAGGCATTCACTTTCCAACGGATTGTTTTGCGAGTTTTTGAATTTTGAACCGGAACGTACAGATGTGGAAAAGCTGGAGCGGAGTATGCAGGATTTGATCCAGAGCGATCTTCCCATAAGGAGAAAAGCAATTACCCGCAGCGAAGCACTGAGAATATTTGAGAAGCAGGAACAGATGGACAAAGTGAAGCTGCTGCAGTTTAGGAATAAGGACGTAGTCCATGTTTGTGAATTAGACGGTTGGTATGAATACTCATACGGTTATATGGTTCCCAGAACCGGTATGATTGATAAATTTAGGCTTCTGCAATATGCCCCTGGTATTATACTGCAAACGCCGGAAGCTGACCGTCCTCAGGAGATCAAACCTTATATAGAACAAAAAAAACTGGCTACTGTATTCAGGGAAGCCAAAGACTGGGCAGATATGCTGGAGACACCTCATGTAGCTGCCTTAAACGAACTGATTGTCAACAATCGTATTGATGATTTAATTCGGGTGAACGAGGCTCTCCATGAGAAAAAGATTGCCTCCATTGCTGATATGATTTGCCATGATCCTCATAAAAGGTTGGTTTTGATTTCCGGCCCTTCTTCCTCCGGTAAAACTACTTTTGCTCAGAGACTACTAATTCAGCTGCGAGTTAATGGGCGCAGGCCAGTATCCATTTCATTGGATAACTATTTTATAGATCGGGACCAGACTCCCTTGGACGAAAACGGGGAATATGATTTCGAATCCCTGTATGCTCTTAAACTGGATTTGTTTAATGATCATCTACAGAAACTCATTGCCGGGGAAGAAGTCTTAACTCCCATCTACAATTTCCAAAAAGGATGCTGTGAAGAGGAGGGTTTACTGATCAAGGTTCCCGCTGGAGAACCTATCTTAATTGAAGGCATCCATGCCCTCAATGAAGAACTGACCGCCAAGATACCATATGAACAAAAGTTTCGCATTTACGTAAGTGCTCTTACTCAGCTGAATATTGACTATACCAACCGTATCCCCACTACGGACAGCCGGTTATTAAGGCGTATGATACGGGACAGCCGTACCCGTGGCTATGGGGCATTACAGACTATCCGGCGCTGGCCTTCAGTCAGAGCTGGAGAAGAGAAGAACATCTTCCCATTTCAGGAACATGCTGATGTGATGTTTAACAGTTCATTGGTTTATGAGTTATCAGTTTTGAAAAAATTTGCTGAACCACTGTTGAGGGATATTGGACCTGCTAATCCTGAATATATGGAAGCTCAACGGTTGCTAAAGTTTTTGAGCTATTTTCAACCAGCCTCCGTTGATGTAATTCCGCCCAATTCTATATTGCGCGAATTTGTGGGCGGCAGTTGGTTTAAGAGCTGAGTCCTTATATTCAAGTAAAAATCCGGTATACAGTCTAAAATAATCGCTGGGGATACGATTTTCATAGAATAGCTTTTTTTGCTCTCCGTTTAGGAGAGCTATTTTTATTTTTTATCACGAAATGATTAAGAGATGTGATAGAATTATTATATTTCGTAATATTAATTAAAGGAGGAAATAATATGGTTCAGCGAGATCACATGAGAGTACGTACTATCCCTGCTATGTTTAATGAGTCGGTGGTTCGTTATGCAGATCGACGGTGCCAATGGTTCAAGACCTCACCAACTACAACCGATTCGCTGACATATGCCGATGTTGGCATGATTGTTAAAGACCTGAGTGGTGGACTTATGTCTTTAGGTCTCAAAAAGCAGGATCGGGCAGCTATTATGTCTTACAACTGCCCTCAATGGTTGTGGTCCGACCTGGCCATTCTTAACTCCGGCGGAGTAACAGTGACTATTTACCCTTCCTTATCCGCCAAGGAAATGCAATATATTATTAATAACTCAGGATCGCGTATCCTGTTTGTCAGAGATGCTTTCAATATTGAGAAAGTCATGGAATGTTTGGAAGACATGCCTACTCTGGAGTATGTTATTTTGATGGATGAATCTGTGCCGCTGCCAGATCATCCTGCTTTTAAGTACCTGAGTTCAGTCCGGGAAGCTGGCAAACGATATCTTTTCCAGAATCCCTATGCTTATGAGAAAGCCTGTGCTGATGTGCAAGTATGGGATTGGGCTACTATAATCTACACTTCTGGCACTATGGGTGATCCCAAGGGAGCAATTCATACCCATTTTACTATCATGAATGCCGTTCAGGTAGATAATGCCAACTTCGCTTATAATGGCTATATGTTCACAGAAGAAGACATTTGCCTGTCTTTCTTACCTCTTTCTCACTCCTATGAACGCCAGTGTGGCCAATTCCAGTCCTTGAACTGCGGTGCGACTATCGCTTACGCGGAAAAACCTCAAACAGTGGTGATGGACCTGCAGATTTTCCAACCCACAATTTTCTGTTCAGTTCCGCGTATTTTCGAAAGAATTTATATGGCTATCCGTGATGCGGCTTCAGCCACTCCGGAAGGCAAAGCAGCTTTTGAAAAAGCTATGGAAATTGGCCTTAAAGTGGTGGACGCCCGTAGTGATGAAAATGGCTTTGTAGATATGGGATTTGACATCGACTTAATGGAAGGTTTACCGGAAGATCTGCAGGAACAATACCGCTGGGCAGATCAGACTGTATTCAGCAAAGTCAGAGGCCTTTTGGGAGGCAACTTCCGGGTTTCTTTCTCAGCTTCAGCCAGTCTGCCTGCTAACCTGTGGAAGGCCTTTGCGGCTATGGGAATACGTATCTGTGAAGGCTATGGATTAACGGAGACCATGAACGCGATAAACTTCAATAACTTAAAAGCAGTATTACCAGGCTCTATTGGTCCGACCACCTATACCCATGAACAGAAAATCGCCGAAGATGGCGAATTGTTAGTACGAGGCAATAATCTGTTCTTGGGTTATTTCAATAATGAGGAGGCTACTAAAGAAGCATTTACGGAAGATGGTTTCTTTAAAACCGGGGATATAGCGATACAGGTGGCTAATGGATATTATAAAATTGTCGATCGCAAAAAGAGTATTATGGTTCTAGATACCGGGAAAAATGTACCTCGTGCCAAACTGGAAAGTAAATTTGCTACCGCTCATTATGTGGAGCAGGTTTGCGCGGTAGGAGATGATCGGCCTTTCGTATCGGCTATTGTGGTGCCCAAGTTTGAAGCCCTGCTGGCGCGTCTGCAGGGTCAGGGAATTACTTTTGATGAGAGCCAGATAGTATATGAAGGAGAAGGTGTAGAACGAATCTGTGTTCAAGTGGGGGATGACTTCACGTCTCATCCGGAAGTAAGAAAGCTTATTGATCAAGACATAGCAGAGGCCAATGAGCAGTTGGAAGACTACGAAAAAATTAAGCAATATCATATTTCTAATCGACGCTTTTTAGAAAGCCTGGATGAAATCACCCCTACTCTGAAAAACAAATACCGCAATATTATTAAAAACTTTAACGAAGAAATCGATGCTCTTTATACGAAATAATAGTTACCTGATAAGAGCACCTGCCTGTACCCCAGGCAGGTGCTTTTTACATGCTTCCAGCACAACTAATACATTGGCGAAGATTAATGGTACCTAAAAATGTTGAATATTGGGGTAGGCTTGATCGATATATACCATGAGGCATTCGCTAGAGGTTGTCTCTTTTGAAGGAAATGAAAAAAATTGGGCGAAATAATAGCTAATGGTGAAAGGGGGCATTTCGTAAGTGGGTGAAAAAAGAAATCAAATAAATAAGGTTACAGTTAATATTTTTAACGAAGAATATGTGGTAAAGGGAGACGAAGAACCCGACTACATAGAAATGCTCGCTTCCTATGTTGACCGGCGCATGCGTATGGTGCAGCAGCGTAATGTAAATTTGTCCACCAGCAAAGTAGCAGTTTTGACTGCCTTAAATCTGGCCGATGAATTAAACAAATTACAGGAAGATTACGATGAACTGGTCAAGACTCTGGAAGAGGAGCGCATCAATAGGATGGGATGAGATGACCAATCGTGAAATTGCACGTACTCTAGACAGAATAGCTGATTTGCTGGAAATTAAGGACGAAAACCCATTCAAAATTGCAGCGTACCGTAAGGCTGCTAAATCTGTTTATCATCTTGATGAGGACCTGAATGTTTATTACCGGCATGATCGAATCGCCCATATCCCAGGTATTGGCAAAGGTATCAAGAGTATTATTGAAGAACTCCTGGAAAAGGGTAGCAGTGATTATTACCAGTCTTTGCTCAAGGATATTCCCGAAGGAGTCCTTGAATTTCTTAGGATACCAGGGATAGGCCATAAGACAGCTCGCTTAATATATGAACATCTAGGCATCGACAATTTGGATGACCTTCAAAAAGCTGCTCAGAAAAGAAAAATCAGAACCATACCCGGTTTAGGCAGTAAAACGGAGTACAATATCAAAAAGGGTATGGATTTATTGAGCCAGAGCAAGGAAAAAATAACTTT
>DLUN01000108.1:0-1850 GCA_003444615.1 Syntrophomonas sp. | reverse complement strand
TCCGACTATATCGCAGGACAAATCAGTTTGGGCATCAAGGTTGAACTAATACTGGTAGAACCCGAGGATTATTTTACAGCGTTAGTTTGGACCACTGGTTCCAAAGAGTTTCGCCACCGGGTCTTTGGGGACGTAAAACCCGCTCAGTTGACGAAGGCGGGTAGTGAAGAAGAAGTGTTCAAGAATCTGCAAATGTCTTTTGTCCCTCCGGAGATGCGAGAGGACAAAGGTGAAATTGAAATGGCGCGGGAGGGAGCTATACCAGAACTAGTAAAACCTTCTGATATTAAGGGTGATTTGCATGTTCATTCTGATTGGAGCGATGGAGGAGCTACCATACAGGAAATTGTTGCTCAAGCCAGGTCAATGGGCTATTCCTATGTTGCTGTCACTGACCACTCTAAATCTCTGGCTATTAGCGGCGGATTGAATGAAGAAAGGCTATCACATCAGGGGAAAATCATCGATGCTCTCAACCAGGAGATGGAAGATTTCCATGTTCTCAAAGGCATAGAAGTGGATATCTTAAGAAATGGGAGCTTGGACTTTGAGGATGAAGTTTTAGAAAAAGCGGATGTGGTTATTGCCTCTATTCATAGCCATTTCAACCTGGATAAGGAAAAGCAAACGGATCGGATTATTCAGGCTATAAAAAACCAGCATGTTCACATAATCGGTCATTTGACCGGACGTCTTCTCAATCGTCGCAGTGGATATGAGCTAAACCTGGAACCCATTCTGGAAGCGGCAGCAAAATTCCAGGTGGCTTTAGAAATAAACTCTCACCCTGATCGTTTGGACATTGATGAAGATACAGCCCGACAAGCCAAGGATATGGGTATTAAGGTAGCCATTAACAGCGATGCCCATCACCGGGAAGACTTAAAACTAATTTATTACGGCTTACTCAATGCTCGACGGGGGTGGCTGCAGCCGGAAGATGTGTTAAATACCCTGGAATATGATAGCTTGATTGCTCATCTAAAGAATAAAGGGCGCCGGTGACGAAAAATACTAAAGCAGGGAATCTCGTTCAAAGCGAGGGTTTTACCATGCTTGATTTTGTCATACGAGCTGCTGTAATGTACTTTATGGCCCTGGTTATGATACGCCTCCTAGGGAAGAGAGCCCTGGGTGAACTGGGGCCATTTGATTTCGTAGTGATGACCGGGGTAGGACATACTGTGGTTTCCGTAGCTCTTGACCGGACTATCCCTTATTATGAAGGTATAATTATTCTGGCCACTTTGGCTGGATTAGAATACTTGATGGGTATTATGGCATTGAAAAACCAGACCCTGTCCAACCTGATAGTGGGTAAACCAGTTGTTCTAATTGACAATGGCCGCATCCTCAGAGAAAACCTAGCCCGGGAGAAATGTAATGTTGATGATCTTATGCAGGAACTGCGCAAACAAGGGATCAGGGACATTGATGAGGTAGAAAAGGGTATACTGGAGTCTTGCGGGGGGTTCAGTGTAGTTTTGAAAGAAGGCGATGAGCCAGTTACCCGCCGTGATCTGGGCCTGCAAGAGCTAGGGAGAACCCGTATTCGAACCTTTGATATGGTGGGAAGGGGAGAGATCTTGGCCCAACAGCAAGAATCTTGTCAGGAAGAAACAGGCTTTAATTTGCCGGAGGTTTTAAGGGAAATAAGTGATAAGCTGCAGGCTATTGATAACCGGCTACAGTGTCTAGAAAACTTGCCAGTGATTAAAGGGGGAAACGAAGATGAAATTAGGTGATATCTATCAACTTGCGGTGGATTTGGGTAAAAGCTATGATATCAGAGGAGATGAACTGGAGCGACTGCTCCAGGAAGAAGCTAAGCCTGTCTCTTATACACATCT
>DLUN01000083.1 GCA_003444615.1 Syntrophomonas sp. | reverse complement strand
CTATTGATTAATACAGGGGCTAACAACATAGAACACCGGTTTATGATTATCGAGCAGCAGGGGAGTACTCCTCTGCTGTCAGACTTTTCAAATTGAGCCCAGGTTTCCCTTTATTGACAGCCGACCAGCCTTGTGATAGATTATTCTAGGTATTTTGTGCGAAGGATGGAGGTGTCGATGCAATGAGAGTGGGAATTACCTTAGCATGTTCAGAGTGCAAACAGCGCAACTATACGACTACTAAAGATAAGAAAAAACACACCCAGAAGTTTGAAATTCGTAAGTATTGCAAATTCTGCAATGCTCATACGATTCACAAAGAAATCAAGTAATAGCGGGGATGTGAAAACCTGTGTCCAAAAGTACACCCGCCAAAAAAGAAGGCGTAAATCTTAAAACTCGCTGGGAGAACACTGTTGAGTATTTCCGCAGTGTCTACGGTGAACTGAAAAAAGTGCATTGGCCCGACCGTCGTCAGTTGGTTGCCTACACAGGGGTGGTTCTTGTGGCCGTAACCCTGGTAGCCATTATCATCTGGTTATTTGACATGGGTCTATCAGCGCTGATGAAGCTATTGTTCGATGCGTTTGCCTAAAAGACTGAGTAGAGGAGGTGGTTCCCATCACGACCGAGGAGCATCTGGACCAGAATACTCCTGAGAAAGGCGTCCATGAAAAAGAGTATCCCGGCGAATGGTATGTGGTACATACCTATTCCGGATATGAAAACAAAATCAAAGTAGACTTGGCCAAAAGGGTCGAATCCATGGGCATGCAGGACAAAATATTCGAAGTGTTAATTCCCGAAGAAGAGGAGATCGAATACAAAGGCGGTAAGCGGAAAGTCAGTTATAAGCGGGTCTTTCCCGGATATGTTATCGTCAACATGATTATGGATGAAGACTCTTGGTACGTGGTTCGCCATACTCCAGGTGTAACTGGTTTTGTAGGAAGCGGAACAAAGCCTATTCCTCTGCAGCCTGAAGAGATGGAGCGCATATTCAAGCGAATGGGGCTTATTGAAGGTGCTAAGCCCAAGATCATTGATGTGGAAGTAGGAGAGAGCATACGGGTAAAAACCGGACCCTTTGCTAACTTTGAAGGGGTGGTCAGGGAGTTGCTGCCTGATCGCGGTAAAATCAGGGTTAATATATCCATGTTCGGCAGGGAGACTCCTGTAGAACTTGATTATGAACAAATTGAAAAGATGTAGGTTTAAGGAGGTGAAAAAGTGGCCAAAAAGGTAGTGGGTAAAGTATCCTTGCAGATACAAGCCGGCAAAGCAACACCCGCACCACCGGTTGGACCAGCACTAGGTCAGCATGGTGTTAATATTATGGGCTTTTGTAAGGAATACAATGCTAAGACAGCCAATCAAACTGGTTTTATTGTACCAGTAGAGATTACGGTCTACGAAGATCGTTCCTTCACCTTTGTATTAAAGTCTCCGCCGGCTTCCGATCTGCTTAAAAAGGCAGCGGGAATTGAGACCGCTTCTGGGGAACCCAATAAGAATAAGGTAGGAAAGGTTACCCGGGCAAAGTTGGTTGAGATTGCCGAAATGAAAAAGAATGACTTGAATGCCGTTGATTTAGAGGCAGCCCTTCGCATGATTGAGGGAACAGCACGTAGTATGGGTATCGAAGTAGTAGACTAATAAGTGGGAGGATAATCAATCCGCTGTACCACAGGAGGTTATGAGATATGAAGAGAAGCAAAACTTATAAAGAGCATTTAACTAAATTTGATCGACACCAAATGTATGAACCTGGTGAAGCACTGGATCTGGTTAAGCAAATGGCCACTGCCAAGTTTGATGAGACTATTGAAATTCATGTTAAATTAGGGGTTGACCCCCGTCATGCTGACCAACAGGTCAGAGGAACCGTCAGTTTGCCCCATGGCACCGGTAAGACCCGTCGGGTATTGGTATTTGCTAAAGGTGACAAAGCCAAGGAAGCTGAAAATGCTGGTGCTGATTATGTGGGCGGTGAAGAACTGGCTGAGAAAATCCAAGGTGGATGGTTTGATTTTGAAGTTGCGGTTGCTACCCCGGACATGATGAGTGTGGTGGGTAAACTGGGTAAACTACTAGGCCCCCGTGGCTTAATGCCCAACCCCAAAGCTGGCACCGTTACTTTTGATATCGAACGCACCATCAATGAGCTAAAAGCAGGGCGTATCGAATACCGGGTTGATAAAACCGCTATTATTCATGCTCCCATTGGCAGAGCTTCCTTTGAAACGGAAAAGCTGATGGAGAATATGACGGTGTTTGTCGATGCTCTGATTAAAGCAAAACCGCCAGCAGCCAAAGGGCAATACCTGCGTTCAGTGACAGTTTGCTCCACTATGAGTCCTGGGGTTAAAATTAATCCCCTTGCTCTGATGGCAGCTAGCCGGTAAACTATGAATGAAATTGAATACAAACGACTGTAGACAGCCGGTGACCTACTTAAGGTCTTAAAGAACATGGTTCGCCTGCCGAGGTTATGAAATAAAGGCATAATCCATTTTTCGGTTTTTATGTCAATCAAACCTCTGCAAGAGCTGCAGAGGTTTTTTCATAGCTGCGCTGTTTACGCATCTGGTAAAAAAGGGGGTGACAACTGAATGCCCAATATTGAAGCCAAGAAAAAAGTTGTAGCTGAATTGCAGCAAAAGGTCGAAGATGCTACTTTGGTAGTATTTACTGATTATCGGGGGCTAACCGTTGATGAGATGACTGAACTGCGGGGTAAACTGCGTGCTCCGGGGGTTGAGTATCAGGTCATAAAAAACACTATGATGGAGTTTGCCCTGAAAAATAGCGGCCATGAGGATGTTATTGAGCATATCTCCGGCCCTAATGCAGTAGTTTTCAGCAAGGAAGACCCGGTAGGACCAGCTAAAGCTGTTTATGAGTTTATTAAACAGTACAAAAAACTTGAGGTTAAGGTAGGAGTGCTGGAAGGACAGTTAGTTACTGCTGATAAAATAAAGGCTCTAGCTGACTTGCCATCCAAAGAAGTTCTCGTTGCCCAGGTACTGGGAACCATGCAGGCTCCTATCAATAATTTGGTATACGTTTTGAACGCTAATCTAACTGGCCTGGTAAGAGCTTTGGATCAGATCCGCGAACAAAAACAGGCTGGCTAGCATATTGAATCGAAAGCAATTAGGAGGTTATAAAATGAGTAAAGTACAGGAAGTTATTGATATTGTTAAGGGTTTAACTGTTTTAGAATTATCTGAGCTGGTTAAAGCTCTGGAAGAAGAATTCGGCGTTAGCGCTGCTGCTCCCGTAGCTGTAGCTGCTGCTGCCGCTCCTGCTGCTGCTCCAGAAGCTGCTGAAGAAAAGACCGAATTTGATGTTATTCTTACTTCCGCTGGAGAGAAAAAAGTTAATGTTATCAAAGCGGTTCGTGAAATTACCGGCTTAGGTCTTAAAGAATCCAAAGACTTGGTTGACGGTGCGCCCAAGCCCATTAAGGAAAAAGTTAATAAAGAAGAGGCTGACAGCATCAAAGCCAAAATTGAAGAAGCTGGTGGCTCTGTAGAAGTTAAATAAGGTTTGACTAGTCCATTAAGACTGCTATCAATAGTGACCCCGCTTGCATGGGACATTGCAAGCGGGGTTTTATTATGAAAAACCGTTTACTAAATAAAAGATTTGCGTTAATATTATTACTTTAATATTGATGCATATATTTTTCTAGTATACCCTTAATATAGGTTTAAATTGTCAATGGAAGGGAAATGATGATGGATGAGAAAACGAATCTGTTGGACCCTTTTACTGTGGAGTTTATTGTTATTGGTAAACCCTGTACCGGCGTTGGCCCAGGCTGTAGACTGGCAACTCACCTGGCAGGACGATGGGAGTATACTAGAAACCGTTACATTAGAAAAAATGGATTTGGAAATGGGTGAAGGAGAATGGGAAACATCTACCGATAATCAGGGCAATTTGGTTTTAACACGTACGACCGCCGATTGGACGTCATACACTCAGAAGGCTGACCGTTTACCTCTTAGGATAGAGAATCGCAATTATCTGATACTGGAGTCGGCCTTTATTTATGGTGAAGATTATTCTGCTGACCAAAAGGGGCTATATTACCAGATAGCTATTGTACCGGATGCTCAGCTTTCCATCAAATTACCGGGCTTCATTCGCGCTCACACCGCTGATAGTATCATTGATAGTCAGGAGGCGGTATGGCAACTGAGTCGTCTTGACGAGATGGCTACGGGAGAACTGCTGCTGAAAGCCACCGTTTTTCATGGACTTGTTGTGGGTGTTATTCTGGTAGTAGGGGCGGTTATAATTATCGGATTACTGTTCCTGCGCAGTATACGCCGCGTGCATAAACTGATTGAAGAAGAGTATTCCCTGGAAAATTTGGCCATGGAGGGGGTTGACGACAGCTTTACAGAAACAGAAGAACAGAAAGAATAAATTTTCCTTGACTGTCAATTAGTCTTATGCTAACATTAATAATTGCCATTACGATTGATGATGGAGAAGTGTGTCTTTGCCAGACTATTAAGACGCTTAAGGTTAAAGCGAGGTTGCACATAGACCTTGCTTTTCACTCTTTTGGGATTAAATAGAAGGGGTGAATACTTTTAATGGCCCACATCGAACGATACGGAAGAGTAGAACGACTTAGCTATTCCCGGATCAAAGAACCTATCGAATTGCCTAACCTTATCCAGGTCCAAAAAAGCTCCTATGAATGGTTTTTGGAACACGGGCTGCGGGAAGCCCTCAATGAAGTATTCCCGATACAGGACTTCACCGGTAATCTTGAACTCAGTTTTATTGATTACAGTCGGGGCGAGCCAAAGTATTCTGTTCTCGATTGCAAAGAAAGAGATATGAGCTATCAGGCTCCGTTAAAATTAAAGGTTCGACTAACCGACAAGGAGAGCGGAGAGATTAAAGAATCTGAGGTATACATGGGTGATCTCCCTCTGATGACTGACAATGGAACCTTCATTATTAATGGAGCTGAGCGGGTAGTGGTCAGTCAGCTGGTGAAATCACCGGGAGTTTACTTCAGTGATAGGCTGGATGTAGCGGGTAATGTGTTGTACGGTGCCACTTTGATTCCCAATCGAGGTGCCTGGTTTGAACTGGAAATGGACAGTGCGGGGGTTATCTATACTCGTATTGA
>DLUN01000138.1 GCA_003444615.1 Syntrophomonas sp. | reverse complement strand
CGCTGCTCGAAACCTCCTGTTTCGCGCTCCGCTTCGCAGCCCTCAGTTTCGCGGTGTTTTGCAACGGCTCGTCGTACGTCGCTCGCCGGCTAAAACTCCTGCTTAGCCGACCAGCAATGTTTTCATTCATCGTGGTCTGTTCTGCAGGTGACAATTGCAGGGAGGGGACGTTGTTAACTTAACCCATCAATTTACTCTTCAATTTGTAAGTATCTTAAAATAACCTGCTTTTGCAAGGATAGAGCTTGTTTTAGGTCTATCCCTTCCGGATCCGCAATATACTGCAGTACAAGCCCCATATACATGCTCATCATCAATTCGGGCAGATTCTGGGCAGTTGCCTTAGTGATAAATCCCTGCTCAACAGCTAATTCCAACATTTCTTCCACAAACAGGCGCAGGTTACGAATGAATCTCTGCAGGAGTTCTGCTATTTCCGGTGAATAAGCCACCTGACTCATATAGATTACTACCAGAATATAAAACTCAATATCTTCAAGTATCGACTCATTGACAGTATCTATATAGGCTATCATTTTTTCAGGAAAATTCTGCAGCGGCGTAACCGTTTCCATCACCTTGCGGTACGGTGCACTAAAAAAGGACTGCTTTAGAACCTCGAAAAAAATGACTTCTTTACTCTCAAAGTAATGGTATAATATGCCAGGACTCATATCCATTTCTACAGCTATATCCTTAATGGAAACATTGCTGTAGCCCTTCTGCAGAATCAGTTTCTTAGTGGCTTCTAAGATTTGTCCTTTGCGTATTTCTTCTATTATGTGCTTAGACATGGAACTCTCCTTAAGTAATCATATATTCCTTCATGCCCTTAAAGCTTTGCCGTTAAACCATACCCAATAGGTAAAATTCATCATGATTAGATTTTTCCCTTTTAATAATTTTATTGACATTTGTTTCTATCATACCCTACAATTGATTAAACGCTCAATCAAAATATTAAACAACCATTCACTCACAATACCTGCATGTGGTTTTTCCTCAAAAATAGGTGCTTCCATTCTGGTCCAGTAATATACGATGCGAGTCGGTCATATTCTTTCTTAGTTACCGTGACTATATTTTATAGTGAGGAGGGGGTACAACTTAGGACCAGGTTAAATTGTGACGTAAGACATTTAACAATGGAGGTTGTGCTTATGGCGGGAATTGTTTCTTTTGGTGCCTATATTCCATATAACCGGCTGGATCGAAAGTTGATAAGGCAAGAATATGGAGGTGCAGTGCCCAAAGGGGAAAAAGCGGTAGCCAACTTTGATGAGGATAGCCTGACCATGGCAGTGGCTGCAGCCCTGGATTGTGCTCAGGGTTTTGATAGCTCTACACTGGACCGGGTCTATTATGCCACCACTTCGCCTCCTTATGAAGAGAAAGGGAGTTCCGCTGTTATTGCTGGAACGTTAGACATGGGCAAAGACGTTAAAACCATGGATGTAGTTGGTTCCCTTCGCTCCGGTTCCAGCAGCATGATTGCCGCCTTAGATGCTGCTGAAAAGGGCGAGAGAGTAATGGTGGCCATAAGTGATAAGAGAAGAGGAGCGGCCAACGGCCAGTTTGAAAACATACTGGGCGATGGAGCCGCTGCATTTATTTTCGGCAATACCGATGTTATCGCTGAGGTGTTGGGTGTTCACAGTATAAGTGTAGAGTTTACTGATACCTGGCGTTCGGAGAACTTCCGCTACTTAAGAAATTGGGAGGAAAGATTCTGCACCACCCAGGCATATACTCCCTTTACTACGGAAGCAGGACTTAAGGTTATGGAAAAAACCGGGCTTAAGCCTGCCGATTTTGCTAAAGTGGTGGTCTACGGATTCAAGGAAAGAGATGGCCAAAAAGTTATTAGAAAGCTGGGGTTCAGTCCCGAACAGTTGCAGAGCAACTTTATCGACCAGATCGGCAATACTGGTGCCGCCTGTGCACCCATGGCTTTGGTAGCAGCTCTTGAGGAAGCCCAGCCCCAGGACAAAATATTATTTATCAACTATGGGGAAGGCAGCGATGCGATTGTATTCCAAGTAACCGATGCCATTCTTAAACTATCTCCCCGCCGCGGGGTTAGAGGGCATATTAACACCAAAAAATCAGAAATGACTTATGGTAAATACCTGATATGGAAAGAGATGATAGAAACAGAACCCCTCCGGAGACCGCCCTTGGTTCGTCCGTCATTACCGGACCGTTATCGCAATCAGAAAAAAATCCTGGGTTTTTACGGTTCTAAATGTACGGAATGCGGGACACCCCAGTTTCCAGCTTCCAGAGTTTGCATCCACTGTAAAGCCATTGATAAGTACGAAGAGTACAGGTTCTACGGTAAAAAAGGCATCATCGCCACCTACACAGTCGATTACCTGGCGGCCACCCCTGATCCTCCCACCATTATGGCCGTGGTGGATTATGAGGGAGGCGGTCGTTTTGTTTGTCTGATGACCGACTGTGATCCAGATAAGGTAAGAGTAGGGATGGAAGTGGAGTTATCATTCCGGAAACTGTTTACCCAGGATGGTCTGGTGACTTACTTCTGGAAAGCCATACCACCAAGATAAGGGGGAGGAGAAAAATGGCAGGAATCAAGGATAAAGTAGCTGTAATCGGTATGGGCTGCACAAAATTCGGTGAAAGATGGGATTGCGGACTGGAAGACTTACTGACAGAAGCCATAACCGAGTGCTGCCAGGATGCAGCCATCGACTTTCAAGATATAGATGCCTTCTGGTTTGGGACTTTTACTAACAGTACCTTTGGGGGTTTGCCCTTTTCTCAGATCATGAAACCCCACTACAAACCTGTCACCCGGATAGAAAACTTGTGTGCTACCGGCAGTGATACTTTTCGCAATGCCTGCTATGCTGTTGCTTCCGGAGCTTATGATGTAGTCATGGCTGTGGGAGCCGAGAAGTTAAAAGACAGCGGCAGCAGCGGACTGGAACTCTTGCAGCCTCATTCCGACCGTACTACACCGGAACCCACCGCACCGGCCCGCTTTGCCTTGCTGGCACCGGCCTATGCAGAAAAATATCAGGTGGAGATGGATTATCTGAAAAAAATCATGGCCAAAATAGCCTGGAAAAATTACAAAAATGGTTCCTTAAATCCCAAAGCCCAATTCCGTTTCCAGGTGCCCATAGATGTTATTCTACAGTCTCCCATGGTGGCTTGGCCTTTAGGAATTCATGACTGTTCCGGAGTATCGGATGGGGCAGCCTGTGCTATTATCTGCAGGGCGGAGGATGTACACAAGTACGCTTGCAAAAACCCCATGTATGTCAAAGGCCTGTCCATAGCGGCCGGCTTTGGCTGGGGGGAAAAGCACCAGGGATATGATTATACCACTGCATGGGAAAGCGTTTATGCTGCCCAGGCTGCCTATAAAGAAGCCGGGATAACCAATCCCCGGGAACAGATTAGTTTCTGTCTCTTATACACATCT
>DLUN01000141.1:4643-7153 GCA_003444615.1 Syntrophomonas sp. | reverse complement strand
TTGGTTGATCGCATTTATCCCGTCAAAGATGAAGCAGCTTTCGAAACATGTCGTATATTAGCCCGCAAAGAAGCCATATTAGTCGGAATATCTTCTGGTGCAACCATATATGCAGCTTTACAGATTGCCCGTGAATTGGGTTCCGGACACCAAGTGCTGGCTATTGCTGCCGATGGCATGGATAAATATATGTCAACCGAACTGTTTGACATCGAGGAGGCTGAGTATGAAACCGGAAGCAGTGGTTGATTATCTGGTTAACTGGCTTAGAGAACAGGTAGCCCAGGCAGGAGCTGAGGGCGTTGTTTTGGGAGTGAGTGGGGGATTAGATTCAGCAGTTGCTGCAGCCATTGCTCAGAAAGCTTTTCCCAATAACTGTATGGCGTTGATTTTGCCCTGTGAAAGCCAGGTTACGGACCGTCTGGACAGCCAAATGTTTCTGGAGGAGTTTAACATACCCTACCGCATAGTTGAACTCGATAATGTCTACAAGCTGTTGTTAACACATTTGCAATCATATATTAAAATGGAAGGGTCTAGGGGAAGACTCCTGCGGGCCAATATCAAACCCAGGCTGAGAATGATTGCTCTATATTACTCGGCTCAAGGGCGTAATTATCTGGTTTTAGGCACTAGTAACAAAAGTGAACTCAATGTGGGTTATTCCACTAAACATGGAGACGCGGGAGTAGATCTCCAACTATTAGGGGATTTGCTCAAGACAGAAGTGTACGAACTAGCCCGTTACCTTAATATCCCTGATTATATTATTAACAAACCTCCTTCAGGCGGCCTATGGGAGGGACAAACCGATGAAGAAGAAATGGGAATAACCTACGAAGAATTAGATCATTATCTTGCTACTGGTGAGGGAGAACCTCAATTAGTAGAGAAAATCGAGAAGATGAAGCTGGTCAGTGAACATAAAAGGCGGATGCCGCCCATACCCGTCATACCCCGGGATCAATAACAAGGGAGGAAGGCTTTATTGAGAAGAAGGCTTAGAAATGTCCTAATAAGAATCGTAATATCGGTCACAGTTTTTATTTATATTGCTTATCTAGCTTACCAAGCCTTGCCTCGTTTTGATTTTCTGGTGATCAGTGCTTTCTTTGCTGTCTTTTTTACTTGGTCAATTATTGAAATATTAATATATAAAGATCCTGAGACCCCAGCAGTTCTAGACAGGGACCAAAATACCTATATTTTTTTACAGTTATCCTCATTGTTGGTACTGTTTTATGCCTTGATAGATTTTACCACTTATCAATGGTCGCGCATGACAGCCATGGAACCTATGGTTATTTACTTAGGTTTCGCTGTGTTTATTATAAATGCTTGGATCAGGTTTGCGGCCTTGACTCGTCTAGGTCCTCTCTATAACCTTCGGGTAGCCTTATACCAGGAGCACCATTTGATACAAGACGGCATATACCAATACATCCGTCATCCTATGTATTTGAGTGCTCTGCTCAGTTCCTTGGCGGTATCTTTAATATTTAGTTCCTGGGGAGCTTTGCTGATAATACTGATTGCTGAGATACCGGCAGTATGGAACCGTATACGCGTTGAAGAAGAATTCATGTTAGAGCATTTTCCCGATGAGTATTCGAACTATATGCGCAATAGTAAACGTATGATTCCCGGTATCTGGTAGGTGTAGATATCAAAAGGAGGTAGCACATATGGCTGGACATTCCAAATGGGCTAACATTAAGCATAAAAAGGCTAAATCTGATGAGAAGCGCGGCAAGGAATTTACCAAAATTGCCAGGGAAATTACTATAGCCGTTCGTACAGGAGGCGGAGGAGATCCCGATGCTAATCCTAAACTAAAACTGGCTATACAGAAGGCTAAAGCTATTAACATGCCCAACGACAACATAAACCGAGCTATTAAAAAGGGTACTGGTGAATTGGAAAGCGAAGTGTTAGAGGAGATCGTTTACGAGGGATATGCGCCGGGTGGAGTAGCAGTAATGCTGGAAATAGCTACTGATAACCGCAACCGGACTGCTTCGGAGATAAGACATTATTTTTCTAAAAACAACGGCAATCTTGGTGAAAGCGGATGTGTGGCCTGGATGTTTAATAGAGTTGGCTTAATAAGCATAAGTCGTGAAAATGTTTCTATGGACGAGGAAGAGTTCATGCTAAAGGCTTTGGAATTAGGTGCTGAGGACGTACGTGATGAAGGGGAGCAGTATGATATTGTTACTTCTGTAGACACGTTTATGGAGATAAAAGAGAACTTAGAAAAAGAAGGATTTATCATTGATGAAGCTGATATAGTCTTGCTGCCGGAAAACACTGTGGAAATAAATGATGTGGAGGTAGCATCTCGCATCATTAAATTAATTGAGATGCTCGAAGATCATGATGATGTGCAAAATGTATATACTAACATGTCTTTAACCGATGAGGTAGTGGAAAAACTATCTTAAGTTATTGCTGATGTCGACGCTAACCACGGCTTTGCAGGAGTGTTAGCCAGCTCGCTCCAAGACTCC
>DLUN01000141.1:0-4562 GCA_003444615.1 Syntrophomonas sp. | reverse complement strand
TGCAACGGCTCGTCGTACGTCGCTCGCCCGCTAATACTCCTGCCGACCGGCAAAGTTTTCATTCATCGTGGTCTGCATCACAGGTGAAAATTGCATTCAAAAAGGAGGCTGGTCCTTAAGGAAAAGCCTCCTTTTAATATCTTACTATCTTATTGTGCTTTGGTACTGTTCTTGGCCTCGCCTTCGATATCCACTCGGGGAGCCTCTAGGCGAAACTCACCGTTATCAAAACTCACTCTGACTTTCCGAGAGTTTACCCTTACTGGTAACAGGGATAATACGCTTTTTAAGTCAATTTGCAAAGGATTTTGGTCAACATTACCAAAGCGCTCGGCTTTGACCCATGGTATATTCGCTTTGACTATAATCTCTTCGTTTTGACTGATAATACTTACCGGAACACTAACCTCAAAAGAGTCTTCATAAATATTATGGTTAAAGTCAATATCACCATATGGAGATAGAATGTCCATGGGAGTTCCAGCCCAGGAATCAAATTCGGCTAATATTTCTTCCACACTCTTTTGAGGATGCTGTTGGTTTAGGATGTCTACAGCAGTGCGTAAAAGACTATTATAGATTTTAGCGCCCACATGATTGCTCTGTTCCTCGTCAAATGACCAGATACATCCGTTGGATAAACTCGCTTCGAGACTACGCAGTTCTTCACTCCAATTAATACCACTGCTAGTAGCGGGTTCAGTAGGTATGGCAATACTTACCGTATCAAAACGATCCAGGTCTTCATTACTAAGCAGGGTTGATGGAGCAGGGGTATACTGGGGTTCATTACACATTTCCACTACAGCAGCATTAGGGTCGAGCAGATCATACCCAATGTTTTCTAACTTCTTTAACTCATAATTGATACTATTACTCATGTAACCGCCTCCTTTGGGTAACATTACCGTTCAGCAGAATTGTACAAAAATTCAGATTAATTTGACTTTCATTTGACCTTTGTTACTTATATTAAACCCCAGATAGCTCCTTAATGCAAGTTATTTTTGCCTAATTCTCCTTTTTGTAAAAGTCAACTAAAATCAAATAATGTGAATGCCTTAAAGCAAAAGTTATGTATATAGTGGGCTAAAAATGGCAAATATATTCTGAAGAGGTGAATATCAATGCCAAGGATGTCCGCTGGACTTATGCTGGTGGTACTGTTGGTGGGCTTCGGAATGGGATGGGGAATAACTTCCCTGTGGAACCACTTTCATGCCGGCAATAGTGTCCAGAAACCAATAATTACCGCTAGTCAGGATAATGACACAATCAATGAAGATAGTCAGATCATATTTGAACGGGAATATGTACGCTGTGGTCACGTGGTTATTTCCGAATACTCTCAACGGGAAAATCTCATGGGAAAAACCCTAACGGAGCTACATAGTGTTTTCCGGCATCATGATGGGTATCAGCTCAGCTTAAAGGAGAATACCCTGGTTATAAGGCAAAAGGTTGAAGACTGGTGTCCTGATCATAAAAACATGTATCGTCTCAAAGAATACCAGGGCAGGGTAGCGATTTATCAGGGACCAGACAGCAGTAACGATAAATTGCTGCGAGTGACTAATCTGCCTATGGCGTCTCTTCCGGAAGATATTCAGGAAAAAATTCGCCAGGGAAGTTATGAGTTCACCAGTGAAGAAGCCTTAAATGATGCTTTGGAAAACTTCGACGAATATTTGTAGAGCCAATTATTAGTGCTGTGTTGATGATGGGCCTTTGGCCAAAACAACAGCAGCAAAACCGCTTTTAAGACCTCAGGCCAAGGCCGGTATTTAAGCGACTGCCTGCTTGCTAAGCGGGCGGTCCCTTTCATTTTTTAGCCTTTCTTAATGGTTTCTAGTGCTATTTTCAAGTAATATAAGATTATATGATGCAGCAGGAAGGTAAAACAATGCTGGTTTTAGGAATTGATCCGGGCACAGCTACTACCGGTTTTGGCGTAGTCAAAGCCGAAGGCAGTCGCATGCAGGCGGTTGATTATGGAATTATATCAACACCTGCTAATATGGATATGCCCGATAGGCTTTGCCTTATACACGAGGGCCTCGTCAAAATTATTGCTCAATACCAACCACAGATGGTGGCCGTAGAACAAATTTTTTATCATCGCAATGCCAAAACCGTTATCACTGTCGCCCAGAGCCGGGGGGTAGTACTGTATACTGCTGCCAGTGAGGGAATACAGGTGTATGAGTATACACCTTTACAGGTCAAGCAATCAGTAGTGGGGTACGGGCAAGCTGAAAAGCGCCAAGTTCAAATGATGGTGCAAAGAATCCTGTCCTTAAAGGAGGTTCCTAAACCTGATGATGCTGCTGACGCTTTGGCCGTGGCCATTTGTCATCTTCATGGCCACCGTCTGGAACAGATATATAGGAGTGAGTTATAATTAATGATTGATTACCTAAGAGGTACTTTAACGGATATACGAACCGAGTCAGTCATACTAGAGGTTAATGGTGTCGGCTATGAACTGGCTGTACCAGACCGGTATATGGCTAGCTTGCCGCCTGCTGGTGAACAGATGCGTTTTTTTACATACCTGCAGGTTTTGGATAATGAGTTCAAACTCTATGGATTTTTCAGTCGGGAGGAACAGTCGCTGTTTAAGACCCTTTTGGGGGTATCAGGAATTGGCGCCCGCGGTGCACTGAATATATTAGGGACTATGGGACCCAGTCAATTTTATGCCGCAATTGCCAGTGAGGATGAGAAACAGCTACAAAAAACCCCCGGGATAGGGAAAAAGACGGCCCAGCGTTTATTGTTTGAGTTAAAGGATAAGCTTCCATCTGATATGATCATATCCGCTGGCACCTCAGAGCCAGGCATGATTGGCCAGGTTTTAGAGGCTTTGGAAGTATTGGGCTTTAGCCGTAACGAAGTATTCCCCATTTTGCGGGAATTGAAGGAAACGGGTCAATTAAGCCAGCGGGTGGAAGATAATGTTAAGCTAGTATTGAAGCGTAATGCGGAAAAGACAAACAGGTAGGAGGGGACAATTGTGGAGCATAACCGGCTTATATCACCGGAGCGGTTGGAACAGGAGGATTACCCAGAGTCTTCAATTCGTCCCCTGTGTCTGCAAGATTATATAGGTCAGGATAAGGTTAAGGAGAATATACGTATTTTTATTTCTGCAGCTCTGGAGAGAAAGGAGAGCTTGGATCATGTTTTGCTCAGTGGACCACCTGGACTGGGCAAAACTACTTTGGCGGCTATTGTTGCCAACGAGATAGGAAAACCTATTCGCAAGACTTCCGGACCTGCTATAGAAAGACCGGGGGATTTGGCGGCTATCCTGACTAATCTCGAACCGGGCGAAGTATTGTTTATCGATGAAATACACCGCCTCAACCGCACGGTAGAAGAAATCATGTATCCCGCTATGGAAGATTATGTGATTGACATTGTCATCGGCAAAGGACCGGCTGCCCGAACCCTGCGTATTGATCTGCCACCTTTTACCCTTATAGGGGCTACCACCCGCCCGGGTTTACTCAGTTCGCCCCTGCGAGACAGATTTGGCATAAACTGCCGTCTAGATTATTATACCGAGGAGGATTTATGCCAGATTATTCTGCGAGCTGCCGGGATACTCAATATCGATATAGAGCCCCAAGGTGCTGTGGAGATAGCCAGGCGGTCTCGGGGAACTCCGCGGGTAGCCAATCGACTGTTAAGACGAGTGCGTGATTATGCTATGGTTAAGGCTGATGACTGCATAAACCAAAAAGTGGCTGAAAAAGCTTTGCAAATGTTGGAAATAGATGAATGGGGCCTGGACATGGTGGACAGAATGATACTGGAAGCCATTATTTACAAGTTTAATGGCGGACCGGTTGGCCTGGAAACCCTAGCCGCTGCTGTATCGGAAGAACAGGATACCTTGACCGATGTCTACGAGCCTTATTTGTTGAAAATGGGCTTGATACAGAAAACGCCGCGGGGAAGGATAGCCACTGAACTGGCCTATCGCCATTTGGGACTGAGATATCCTCGTCAGATGGAATCTAATGGCTTGTTTTCCTTAAGTGACGAATAATAGACCGGGGGAGGACACTAATGCCAGAATCACATTTACCAAAAGTTCTGCTGCATATTTGCTGCGGACCCTGTGCTACTTATCCGGTGCCCTGGCTCCAGGAAAATGGTTATGATGTCATGGGTTATTATTACAACCCCAATATTCATCCCTACACCGAATACCAGAAACGCAAGGAAGGACTGCAGAGTTACGCTAATCAGGTGGATATGAAGGTGATTTACGATGAGACGTACGATCCCCAGTCTTATTTTCAGCAGGTAGCTTTTCGTGAAAGTATTCGCTGTCGCTTTTGCTACCAGATCCGCTTGGATAGGGCTGCCCATATAGCCCGCAAAGGGAAATTTGACTATTTCACTACCACGCTTCTGGTCAGTAAATACCAAAAACATGATTTGATCAGACGTATTGGGGAAGATATAGGGGAGAAGTATGGGATACCGTTTTTATATCACGATTTCCGGGAAGGTTTTTCCGAAACAGTTTCCCGCTCCCGGGCTATGGG
>DLUN01000140.1:18029-18707 GCA_003444615.1 Syntrophomonas sp. | reverse complement strand
TCTTATAGAAAAAATGGGGCTAAAAGGATTTAGGATCGGTGATGCTCAGGTTTCCACCAAACATGCTGGGTTTATTGTTAACTGCGGTCAGGCTAGCGCCCAGGATGTAATTGATTTAATTAAACACATCCAACACCGGGCTCTTAATGAATATAACATCAGCTTAGAGCCGGAGGTACGGATTATAGGCGAAGAATAGTCCTATGCAACAACTCGAAACTTATAATGGGAGTGGCTATGAAATTAACTCTAGTTGCTTTAAATGCCAGCTATACCCACACATCACTAGCATGTGCTTATCTAATAAGCTATTGTCAGGACCCTCGCTGGTCCATAACCAAACTGGAATTTACCATCAATGATCATTATGATTCTATCCTATCCCGGTTGTATGCTGCCGAAAGTGATGTTTATGGGTTCAGCTGCTATATATGGAATATAGACTTGGTCATAAGATTATGTGAAGACCTGAAAATGATAAGACCGGACTGTTTCATTGTCTTAGGAGGACCTGAGGTTTCCTATGATGCTGAGGAGATGCTAACTAAACAGCCTCATATTAATGCTATAGTTTGCGGTGAAGGCGAGGAGACTATGTATGAACTATTGCAAACTCTAGCTAAGGGACAGGCTCCTTCGGAAATACCCGGCTTAGTAATACGGTATAACGATGAATTA
>DLUN01000140.1:17343-17743 GCA_003444615.1 Syntrophomonas sp. | reverse complement strand
GACCTCCCGGGGCTGTCCTTTTTCATGTTCCTACTGCCTCTCAGCCCGAGAACCCGGAGTAAGATTCTTTTCTCTGGAAAGGGTAAAAAGTGATCTGGAAGTATTAATTAAGAGCGGTGCCAAAGTAATTAAGTTTGTAGACCGCTCGTTTAATTGTCATGAACGACGAGCTCGGCAAATTATGGAGTTTATTCTGGAACACGATACACCCACTCAGTGTCACTTTGAGATAAACGCTGAACTGTTGTCTGATGAAATGCTGGATTTCTTAGCTGGGGTCCCAAAAGGCCTCTTTAATTTTGAAATTGGTGTGCAATCCACTTATTCTCCCACTTTGAAAGCAATTCGGCGTAAAACCGACTGGCCTCATTTGCGCAATCGTATAAAGTGCTTGCAAGAA
>DLUN01000140.1:3093-17329 GCA_003444615.1 Syntrophomonas sp. | reverse complement strand
GGCCCCATTTGCGTAATCGTATACAGTGTCTACAAGCAATGGGCAACATACACCTGCACGTAGATCTTATTGCCGGCCTTCCTCATGAAAGCTACTATCAGTTCGCCCATTCGTTTAATGAAGTCTTTTATTTACAGCCGGATGTGATTCAGCTAGGATTTCTTAAAATGCTTAAAGGATCACCTTTGCGTGACCAAGCTGCTCATTACCAATATATTTTTCAGAATTATGCACCCTATGAAGTGTTAAGTAATAATGTCATCTCCTTTGCTGAGCTTGACCGGCTCCATATGATAGAAGAAATGCTGGTGCGTTTTTATAACTCCCGACATTTTAAGGCAACAATTGAACATTTGACCCAAAAAACCTATCAAGGTGATGCCTTTCAATGCTTTGCGGATTTGGCTAAATCCTGGCGTGAAAACAATTATCATCTTCGTCAACACAGCAAGGAAGCAGAATACAGATTCCTGCTTAAATTCGCTGAGCACTGCTGCCCGAAAGAACATTTACTGATTCAGGAGCTGTTAAAGCTTGACTATTTAAGTTCTTTTCCAACCGGCCGTTTGCCTTATGCATTGGAAAGCTTTAATCCCGAAGATTACAGTGACCGCCTATACCGCTTTCTAAAGGATGACCAGTTCATGACTCTGCACTTTCCGCAACTGGCTCATGTGTCTCCCCGGCAAAGACGTAGGCGAATTCATTTGGAATGGCTAAAACTAGATATTGCTCAGGGCAATTATTTGCCATCAGCTGTTCCAACTTTCTTCCTTTATGATTCTTCACGCAAAGAACTGGAATACATTTACCAGCCTGATTTATAGAGCTTTTATCTGCTTTGCTCCGCATAAATTGACTCTGGCTGCACAACCTATGCCCAAAATCTTAAATAAAGGAGTGTTAATATGGCCAGAGTGGATTTGCCAGGCGGTGTTACTGTAGAACCCAATCCGCCGGGGGTAGGCGAAGAAACAGTTGTCACTTATGCCGGCAAACTGACAGCAGAGTCAGGCAGTGAGCCCATAACCTTAATAATTGGGTATGGCCCTAAAGATAAGATGTTCGGTAAGCGAGAAGTACCCATGCAGCGCAAAGGCGACCATTATGTGGCATCCTTTGTGGTGGATTATTCCGATACCCTGCATCTAGCTTTCAAAGACTCACACGGACATATAGATGATAATGAACAGCAGTACTGGAGTATGGTTACCAATTCCAATTCACTTACCTATGCATAGGTGAAACTTGATATGGCAAGACGGGCTCGAGGTCCGTCTTGTTTAATTTTGAGCCAGATTGAACAGAAGGATTACCCAGGCAAAAAAAGAATTAGCTATTTAAGAAACTGTGTGACGAGGTGATGGGAGTGGAGAATTATGATTATAACAGTAGTTACTTTTCGTCGCCGGATGGTTTGAAAATATTTTATCAAAAATGGCTCAGCAACCATGTTAAAGGTGTGGTAGTTATTGCCCATGGTCTGGGTGAACACAGTGACAGGTACCAGCATTTACTGGACCAGATGGCAGGACATAATATATCCTTTTATGCTCTGGATCACCGGGGACATGGACGTTCGGAAGGGAAACGGGGGCATGTTTCCAGCTTTATTGATTATGTTAATGATTTAGATATTCTAATACAGATGGCCCATAATGAAAATCCTAATCTTCCTTTGCTACTTCTGGGGCACAGCATGGGTGGGGTCATTGCATTTCGTTATGCTCTAAGCCACTCCCATAAATTGGATGCTTTAATACTATCATCAGCAGGCTTAATCCCTATACTTAAAGTACCTGGTTGGCAACTAAAACTGGTGCGTATTTTGTCACGGTTTACTCCCGGATTATTAATAGCCAATGGTCTTGATGCATCAGGGTTATCCCATGATCAAAAAGTAGTAGAAAATTATGTAAATGATCCTTTGGTGCATGATAAAGTCAGTGTGCGCTGGTTTACAGAGTTTATATCAGCAGGGCAGGAAGCTCTGCAACGGGCTAGGGAACTATCCATACCGCTGCTGATTATTCACGGCCGGGAAGACCCGATTGTTGACTACCGGGGCAGCGAACATATTATGGAACGGGCCACATCAGTGGATAAGACCCTATACATATTCGACGGTTTGCTGCATGAAACCATGAATGAATCATCGGAACACCGTCAAGATGTTCTGGCCAAAGTAGGGGAATGGATAATCCACCACCTCAGCTAATATATAGTTGGTTAATTTTCAAAAGGAAAATGATACTGGTGCAGACCTAATTCATTTTTCATGGCCAGCATATCCTTTTGTAAAGCCTGGTTAACAGGAACGCCCCGGTCTTTACGTTCTAACCATGCTAAATACTCCTTTTCACCCGCCGTATAAATGCGCTGGGCATCTGGAGAAAGTCTTGATGCTCTTAGCTGACGCAGTATGTCTCCAGTAGTTTTCTTAAATAGTTCCAGATCAGTGAAAGCTTCTACATCAATAGCTATGAAAAAATGTCCCAGGCGATAGGGCTGCATCCGGCTATTTTCATCATAGCCAGATAATGCTTTTAAGAAAGCACCTTGCTGGAGAGCTGCTGACAATATCTCTACTACAGTGGCATAACCATAGCCCTTGTAACCACCCTGTTCTTCTCCCAGTCCTCCCAGGGGAGTAAGGGCTGCTTTTCCTTTGACCAGATCAACCAGTATTTGGGCGGTGTCGGTTCGAGTTTTCCCATTTTCGTCGATAACCCATCCTGGGGGTATTTCTTGGCCTTGCCGGTTATATACTTCAATTTTGCCACGCTGGGATACCGAAGTAGCGCAATCCAAAACAAAGGGAAACTCTTCATCAGTGGGAATACCGAAAGTAAGGGGATTTGTACCCAGCATGTTTTCCACTCCAAAAGTAGGGGCAATAGAAGGACGAGCATTGCTTCCGGTTATCCCAATCATGCCTTTTTCAACGGCCATTAAAGCGTAATAGCCGGCAATCCCATAATGGGTGGAATTTCGGACTGCTACCATGCCCATACCATAAGCAGTGGCTTTTTCTATAGCCATTTGGTTCGCTCGATAGGAAATAACGTGGCCCATTCCATTGTGACCGTCTATAACAGCAGTAGTCGGCCCTTCTCTAATAATTTCCATTTTAGTCACCGGTTCCTGAATCCCTGCTTTGATACGGTCGTAATAAATTGGTTTTAGCCTGCCTATGCCATGAGAATCGATACCTCGTTTGTCGGCAGTAATAAGAACATCGGCGCATATTTTAGCATCTTCTGGCGGTACACCTACCCCCTTAAAGACATCGACCATGAATTGCTCCATTAAGTCGAAGGGAATCCAGTAAATGTTTTCGTTTTCCATCTTATTCACCTCTTAATCAGTCTATGCTGTAAAAAGCCTCTTACCTGAGTCGTTCATCGAGCCGTCACTATATCGAGGCGACGGAACAGGTGTGCATAGCAAACCTACTGGCTGCCATACACCGGGAGCACGCAACGCGTGCCAATCTCTATATCGACGCTAACCACGGCTTTGCAGGAGTGTTAGCCAGCTCGCTCCAAGACTCCTCGCCCGGCTAATACTCCTGCTTAAGCCGACCAGCAATGTTTTCATTCATCGTGGTCTGCATCGCAAGTGACAACTATCAGGCAGCTCAGGAACGGGTCAAAGTACAGCCTACTGCTTTATGCCAACCTTGCAGAAGACTATTTCGCTGGTCATTATTTATTGACGGAACATATTTACGGTCTACCCGCCGCATGTTCTGCAATTCTTCTAGACTGTTCCAGAATCCACTGGCTAAACCGGCAAGGTAGGCAGCACCAATGCCAGTAGATTCAGTATTGACCGGCCTTTCTACCGGAACACCTAGTATATCAGTCTGAAATTGCATCAAAAAGTTGTTAGCCGATGCTCCGCCATCCACATTAAGAATTTGCAGAGCGATTCCTGAATCCCGCTGCATGGCCTCCAATACATCCACGGTTTGATAGGCGATAGACTCTAAAGCTGCCCGGGCTAAGTGGGCACGGCTAGTTCCTCGAGTTAGCCCCATTATGGTGCCCCGGGCATGCATATCCCAATAAGGTGCTCCCAAGCCTACAAAAGCAGGTACCAGGTATACCCCGTCATTTCCGGGCAGTGATTTAGCCAGAGCTTCAGTTTCCGCAGCAGTGTTGATAATTTTCAGCTCATCTCTTAGCCACTGAACAGCGGCACCGGCGATAAAAATGCTGCCTTCCAGGGCATAGTATACTTTATTATTAAGAGACCAAGCTATAGTAGTTAAAAGACCATGTTGGGACCGTACGGCCTGTTGGCCGGTATTCATTAACAAAAAACACCCGGTACCATAGGTATTCTTAGCCTGACCGGGCTCAAAGCAAGTCTGTCCAAAAAGTGCCGCCTGCTGATCACCGGCTAGGCCAGCTATGGGAATCTCATTGCCCAGCAGCCCGGGATCAGAATAACCGTAGATTTCCGAGGAACTGCCAACTTGAGGTAGCATAGCGGTGGGAATATTGAAATAGCTGAGGATATCATTATCCCAATGGAGTTGATGAATATTATAAAGCATAGTTCGCGAGGCATTGGTCATATCAGTGACATGTACCTTACCACCAGTCAGTTTCCATAGAAGCCAGCTGTCAATGGTTCCAAACAATAATTTTCCTGCTTCGGCCTGAGAACGAATGGTTGGTGAACTGTCTAGAATCCAGGCCAGCTTGGTGGCTGAAAAATAGGCATCGATTACTAGCCCGGTCTTTTCACTAATTTTAGGGGCCCAGCCAGCTTGTTTCATTTCTTCACATATGGGAGTGGTGCGACGGCACTGCCAGACTATAGCATTGCCTATGGGCATCCCAGTTTCCCGGTCCCATACTACCGTAGTCTCCCGCTGGTTGGTTATGCCTATGGCATGAATGTCACTGCTTTTCAAATTGGCCTGAAGCAGGGCCTGAGTAACGGCACTTAGAGTCACGGCCCAAATCTCCTGAGGGTCATGTTCCACCCATCCTGGTTGGGGATAAATTTGCGTGAAATCACGATAAGTCCGGGAAATGATTTCTCCGGCCTGATTTATAAGTAAGGCTGTGGTACCGGTTGTGCCTTGATCAATGGCCAAAATATATTTTAAGGACATTGTCTCACTTCCTTCCTGTTTTCACCTCTATTGTAGCAAACTCACTTTAAATCATCTCATTATTTCCTCATTGACTCCTAATATATGGGAGTGTGTATAGACAATTTGCGTATTTTACGTTATTTTGGCAGAAATAGATATTAATATCGACTATTAAGGGGAGGGGAAAAATCATGAAAATTTTCGTATTAAATGGACCTCCATCCAGCGGCAAAACAGTATTAATGGATTACTTGTTATTAAATGACCATGATTATCTTGAGCCTATTATCTCATTCACCACCCGAGCTCCCAAGCCCGGAGAGAAAGAAGGCAGGGAATACTACTTTGTGAGTCCCCAGCAATATACTGAATACCGGGTTAAGGGCGAAATTGTAGAGGAAATCAGGTATTTGGACAATACTTATGGTATTACCAAAACTGAGATTAAACGTGTGCAGGCTACTGGCCGAAATGGATTGGCTATACTAAACTTGGAGGGGTTGCGCATCCTTAAGAATGTGTTGGGTCCTCAAAATATTGTCAGTATTTTTATTTATCGTGATTTGAAAGATATTTTGCAGGACCTGCAGCACCATTGTGAAGAGATTCAATACGAAAGGAAGGTTGCTAACGCCAAACAAGAAATTAAAGAAATCGGCGCCTCGGATTACGTGGTATATAATATAGGTTCTTTAGCTGACGCCTATGAACAGCTGCAAGCTATTATCAGAAAGGAAATCAATGCTCCCCCTATCACTCGTTTAATTAAACCGGGCCAACGCTATCGACATTTCAAAGGGGATTTATATGAAGTTATTACCACAGCACTTCACAGTGAAAACTATTGTCCTCTGGTAGTTTACAAGAACCTGGCTACCGGAGTAGTCTATGCTCGTCCCTATGATCTATTTTGCGGGAAAAAGGAGTTAGAATCCCAAAATCGCATTGTCAACCGTTTCGAATTAGTAGAAGAAGAGCCCGACCAGGATTAATCCTCTACATAGACACACTTTTTGTAGCCTGATCTTGGGTGATAATTGCTGCTTACAAGGCAATGAGTGGTATTTTAAGCAAGCTTATGTTGGTTATTTCTTTATTAAACGTATAAATATGAGAGAACTGATCAACCAAGCCGGAATGGATATAGCTATTGACCATATCCATCCTAAACCAGTCAGTAATCCCCACCAGGTTACCGCGACGCATACTGTACATCCCAGCATACCAGCTGTGGCTCCCATAGCTAACTGGGCAGCTGCTTGGCGGCCTTCTAGGTAACCAGTCATGATTACCGCTGAGGCTAAAACAGCCGGGAAGGCAGCAAATATGCCTGCAAAAGATTTCCAGGGCACGATTAAAAGTAATATATAGCAACCAGCTACAGCCGCTCCACCGAAGAGAAAGCGCAAAACTAAATCCAGTATAATTCCGGTGTATCTCATGTTATCACCAGTTTCCAAGTAAAGTATATACAAGTAGCAGCTAACAACCAAATAAAAAGGGCTAGTCCCAGTCCCTTTTCCCAACCATTTTTCATAATCAGATGACTGGCGGCCACCGCACAAATAATGTTGGCCAGCATGCCTACTAAGGCTCCTTCAGATATATGTACAGACATTTTTATCAACTCTTCACCTCTATAATCTAAATAGAGGCTAAGTATAGCGGCCAGGTAGACTGCTGGAAAGGCAGCAAAAATCCCACCAATACGTGGTCCTGATATTCTGGCTATTAAAGTGCAAGCTACGATAGCTCCGCCTCCGAGGACAAAACGAAGTAATATTGGCATTATTAAAACCTTCAAGAAATCACCACCTGATATCCCGGGCCCATTATATAACAGGCCGGTGGATATGACTATATGCAAAGCAAAACCTCTAAGTACTAGATTTTTTACGACACTTAGAGGTTTGCAAGCTTGAGACAATATTAGAGGTTTTAGAACCTGTACCAGGTCAAATGATGCTGCCGAGCCAATGGAAAGCAACATACCGGAAACCGATGACATTACTGCAGCAAATACCCCAGCATAGGTTACAGCTTGGAACCAGGTTGGGAATATGGAGTCTATTACCGTCATAAATACATAATCATATGATTCGAGGTCGGCACCGCCATTAACTATGACTGCCGCACCGGTTATATAAACCAGAGCCAGAAGAGCAAATGCCGATATTAGAAAGGAACCAAAAGATAAGCCAAGTCGACCGGATTTTTCATCTTCGGCTGTAAAAACTCTCATTATAGTGTGAGGCAAGCAACTGTGCACAAATACCCAGGTCATAAACCCGCCAAAGAACGCCAGCCGAAGGTAGGCCGCTGAAGTATTTGTGCTCCACTGGGGCCTTAGACTTGCGGCGTTAGCATACAGCTCGGTGGGTGAGCCAAAGTTAGCAAAACACAGAATACCTGCTAAGGTTAATACGAAAAGCATCACCATGCCCTGGAAAAGGTCAGTCAAAGTGATGGACCACATACCTCCAATGGCTGTTATAGAAAATGAAAACGGCAGCTATAATGATAACGCCCCATTCATAAGGAAGGCCCAGAATTTTTTCTCCCATCATACCGGCAACTTTCATCTAAGCTACGGTATAAGCTGTAATAGTGATAATTACTACCAGAGGTACAATCACCTGCAGTATCGTATTGTTGTAACGCTTGCGAAAAAACTCAGGCACGGTAGCTATTCTTAGATTTCTCAATGGCTTAGCTACTAAAAAGGCTGCCACTAACACAGCGGCACCAGCATTACAGGTAAGCTGGAACCCCCAGCCACCTGCATAAGCCACCCCATGGTCCTTTCCGAATTCATGCAAATTGATAAGCTGTCAGTTTTCAGTTGCAATTATTATGTCTAAATGGAGGTTATTATATTAGCCATATAGTGGTGTCCCTGAAAATATTAAGGAAGGTGGGCATGAGGAGTAACTATCCTATTGCTATTTGCCAACATAAAACATAAAGGCAAGGTACACAATAATAAGAAGAAAAATATTACATGGGCGCAAAGGAGGAACCAAGATGAGTGCACCTAGAATGCAGGTAAGATGCGGAGTAGAAAATTGTTATTATAACAAAAGCGGCTTCTGCTATGCAGATGCTCTGGAAGTCAATGCTATGGGTGATGACATTGCTAATTCTAGTGATGGAACTTGTTGTACCACCTTTATAGAAAGTATGTCTTAAGCCAATTCAAAAAGCAGCCTTATTACCTATGAATAGGGCTGCTTTTGGTCTTATGTCACATCATGATGCGCGATTTAATCTGGTTCCATACTTCCTCAGGGCTCAGACCGCTGGCATCTATAACTGGTGCTTGAGTGGTTTACCAATCCCTCATATTCCGGCAAAAGGATATCGGTCCAACCATGACGAAATAGCTTGTTAATACTAGCATATGGAGGGATTGGTTTTGCGGATTTCGGATAATGTACTGTTACTCGGTAATGGACACTTTAACCACTACATCGTAGGCACATCCCAAGCGGCTCTGATTGAAGGAGGTATGAGTGCGGGAATACCTTCTTTTAAGCAACAGTGGGAATCTCTAGAAATAAAACCGGCAATATCACATATAATAGCTCTTCATTCCCATTTTGATCATGTATGCGGAATACCAGCATTTAGACAAATGTTTACAGAGGCAGTGGTGTGTGCTAGTGCGGGAACAGAAAGGCTATTGTCAAAAGAAAAGGTTTGTAAGGCTATTCAGTTAGGTGACCAGTTGGTGAGTGATGTTTACTATAATGATCACCGCATCAGTGAAAAACCCGCTCCTTTTGATATAGCATTGCTAAAGATTGATCAGGTAGTAGGGGAGGGGGACGTGTTCGAACTAGGTTCCGATCTTACTTTGCAGATAATTGAGACCCCGGGACACAGTTCCTGTTCTATATCAGCTTACCTGCCCCAAGAAGAGGTCATGTTTGTATCCGATGCAGCCGGAACAGCTATTTCCCCTGAAGTCATAGCTCCAGTTTTCTTCCAGGACTATGACTTATATCTCGATAGTATCCGTAAACTCATGGATTACCCTACCAGAATACTGGCGGTTGGCCACGGTGAAGTTGTTATTGGCACTGAAAAGGTTCAAAGCTTCTACCGGCGTTCTCTGGATTCAGCACAGAATGCTTTTGAGGCTATAAAGAAGGAATTAACTGCTGGCACGGATACGGAAGAATTAGCCCGCCAGCTGTATGATCAGTATATGACCGGGGGCTTGGCGGATTATCCGGCACCGGTGATGCTGGCCTCTTTAAGTCAACTGGTCAACAATGTGGCTAAACGGATGTAAAGTACGTAAATTTGTAATAGACCGACATATCAATGCGATATGTCGGTCTATTCTTCGACAGATAATTAACTGAAAATCCTGGCCTCTACTTCATTGGGTTCACCCTTAACATGCTGCAGTTTGTTAATGGCGGGGCCTTCAACAATTTCACCTTCATAGGTAAAGCGTGAGCCGTGGCAGGGGCAATCCCAGGATTTTTCAGCATCATTCCAAGCTAATTCGCAACCTAGGTGAGTGCAGGTAGTGTCCACCATATGCAGAGTTCCCTGGGCATCCCGGTAGGCTCCTATCCTGTGTCCATCTATATCGATTACCCGGGCTTCACCTTTCTCAATATTTTTATCTGTATCACCTGGCTCGAGTTTACCGGTTATATACTTTTCAGCCACACTTATATTTATACCTACAAATGTTTTAAGAGCTGAACCGGAGGTAATAAACCGGGAAGGGCTATACACCTGAGCCCATGGATTGTCACCAGTGATAATTAAATCACTGAGGATTTTAGCTGAGGCAATACCATTACTCATGCCCCACTTTCCAAAACCAGTAGCTACATAAATATTGGGGCTGCGGGCGGTAAGGTTGCCCACATAAGGTACACCGTCAATGGTCACGCAATCATGAGTTGACCAGCGATAGTAGATCTTATCAATCTGGTAATGCTGGTTGGCGAAATCAAGCAAATTCTTATAGTGCTTGTTGGTGTCAGTTCCATGACCAGTTTTATGATGTTCACCGCCAAACAACACCAGACGACCGTATTTTGAGGGCGTGTATCGCAAAGATCGCCCCGGGTCTTCTGCTGATATAAAATGGGCTTCGGGGAATTCCTCCTTAATGGTAGCCGCTACTACATAGGACCTTTCCAGGTAGATGCGGGAAAAGTAGAATCCACCTCCATCGAAAAAGGGGAAATGAGAAGCAATTACTATCTGGTTGGCTTTTATCTGGTGGCCTGGTTCTGTTACTACGGTTAAGGGATTGCCCTCTTGGATATTCACAGCTTTGGTCTGTTCGAAAATATGACTGCCTTGGCCGGGAATATCTCTAGCTAATTCTTTGAGGAATTTTAAGCAATGAAACTGAGCCTGGTTTTCAAAACGCATGGCAGCTTTAACCGGGAAGGGCAGGGGAAGTTCCTTTTGAAAAGAAGCCTCAATACCTAAACTGCGTGCGGTGTCTATTTCGTCTTCGATTTGCCCAACATATTGATCAGACTGGGTGTAGGTATAAGCAGGAAGCCGGACAAAATCGCACTGGATGCTTTTCTCCTGCATGATTTTCTCAACCATATCGATGGCATACTGATTGGCTTCAGCATACAGACGGGCCAACTCCTCACCCATCTGTTTCTTAATTTTGGCATAGATGATAGCATGCTGAGAAGTGAGTTTAGAGGTGGTGTGGGCGGTAGTACCCTGGAGAATCCGATCTGCATCCAGTACAGCAACAGACACTCCAGCTTGTTTTAACAAATAGGCTGTGGTAATGCCAACTATTCCACCACCCACAATAGCAATATCAACTTTGAGATCCTCGTTTAACTGAGGATAATTAGTAGTCTCCGTTGAATACATCCAAAATGAGCTGGGTACTTCGGGCAGCATATCGACAGTATCCATATGTTCACCTCTTTAACGGTTTTACCATAGCATTTGCATCCGTGAGGTTAATCATACGGGTATATTTATCGTGTATCGTGCTGCCCTCGCGCTTTGGTAATCAATATGGCGCCAGAAATAACCAAAAATGCACCAAACCACTGCACCGATGTGAGTTTATCCATGAATAATATGCATCCAAACAAGATAGTAACTAAAGGTTCAATCATACTTAATATAGCTGCTTTAGTCGGGCCAATTATCTCCAAACCTTTGAACAGCCCATATATGGCCAGAACCGTAGAAAACAAGACGATTCCCATAATCGGTAACCAGGTTGTAGGATTGAAATCAAAAGAAATACTGTCAGTTGCTACACCAGCAATTAACAGGGAAAAAGAAGCAAACATAGATACAAAGGTGGAGGTAATTATAGGAGAGACTTCTTCAATTAAACGATTACTCAACAACATATAAATGGCATAGACCAAGGCGGCTCCAAAAGCAGACAAGACGCCAATTTTATTGAGGCCAGAAAAACCCGATCCTAAGACCAGGATTAAGCCTAAAAAGGAAGCTATTAAAGCTAACACCACATTCCGATGCAGCGGTTCTTTATTGACCCAAATGGAAAGTATTGCAACTATAGCCGGGTAGGCATAAAATATCAAATTCACCATGGAGGCGGTTAGATAGTGTACTGAATTAAAGTACAGTATAGATTGAATCATATAAAAAACACCGCCCACCAAAAGTGTTCCGGTTAATAAACGATAAGACAAACGAATTTCGGTTTTACTGATAATCAGTAAAATGAAGAAAAATAAAGCCGCAAAAAAGAACCGTAAAAACAGTACGGTTAGAGTACTGACTCCATCTTGGTAAACAAACTTGGTGAAAATTGGCATTATATAATAGTATTAGTATTAACACTAACAACTGTAAGCATTTTCGACCAGATGCGTACTATCTAATATACACTAATGGGAGGAAAGCTTATGCTTAAACGTTTTACAGCGGTAGCTTCGATAGTTTTGATTACGTTTTTCATGCCTTCTTCAGTAATGGCCAGTTCTGTATTTGTTGATACAACCGGACACTGGGCAGAATTGTATATTAATAAGGCGGCTGAGCAAAATCTCATGCATGGAATAGGGGAAAATGAACGAGGAGAATTATTGTTCGCACCTGAGGAAAAGGTAAACCGCTCTCAAGCTGCCGCATTATTGGTAAGAGCCTTCCAATTGGATTATGGTGATAAAGGCTTTGAAAGACAACCCTTGGTATCAGACTATTATCAGGATGTAAACAATGATTCCTGGTATGCTGAGGCAGTTTTCGTAAGTATGGTGAACAACATTTTTCCCTTTGCAGGAGAAAGTTTTTATCCCGATCGTTCCATGACTAGATTGGAGATAGCTCAGGCTATTCAAAACTCCTTTACCGCTAAAAGTATTAATGTTCCCATGGATTTAATTAGGCCTTATTTTAGCGACACCCAAGATCTAAGTGAGGCTGAGATGAATGCAGTTGTTTTTGTCCATAACACTGGCATTATGAAAGGTAACCAGGGGTACTTTCATCCCTACGATGATCTGACTAGAGCTGAAATGGCTCGCATCATTACTGCCTGTAAGGATATTATTGATTTACAAGCTTCTGCAAATTGGAGCGGTAGTTCGGAATCCATAGAAAAGAAAAAAGTACAAGAGCAATTCCCGCATATGGAGGTTGATTTGGAAATACCGGCAGTCAATGGAATGACTGATCAATCCCTGCAGGAGAAAATCAATGCACGCTGGGAGAATGATGCTGATAGTTTTAAGCAGGAAGTAGCTTCTACTCTGGATGAATATGTAACAAATGCCGGCATCAATGGCTATCCAATTCACACTTATCAAGCTTTATCACGGATTCAAGAAGGTTTTCGCAGTGATCATTTCTTAAGCTTATATATTGACTATTACAGTTACACTGGAGGAGCCCATGGTTTCACCGAACGGGTACCGTACAATATCGATTTAAGTACTGGTCAAGAGCTGATCTTAGGAGATTTATTTACATCTGATTATGATTACTCCTCAATAATAAATGAGTTCATAGCTGAGCAGATAGAGGCCAACCCGGAAATCTTTTTTGAAGGAGACAGCGGTTTTACGGGTATCGATGAGCAGCAATCTTATTATATTAAAGACGATGCTCTGGTGATATACTTCGGTCTCTACGAAATAGCACCTTACGCGGCTGGAATACAAGAGTTTAAGATGCCTTTGCAAACTTTTGAGGGTAATTTGCATTTACCCGGATAACGTCCATAACTTTAAATCACTAATGAACAACCGGCTCCTCTATATGATGGGGAGCCGGTTGTGCTTAGTTTCTACTCTAGTTATCTTTGAATTCTGGCTTACGCTTCTCAAAGAAAGCTCGGATAGCCTCATTTTGATCTTCAGTACCACAGCAGAAAATAGATTGGATCTGCTCCAGAAGCAGACCGCCGGCTATACTGCTATCCATAGAAGCATTGATGGCCTTTTTACCAAATCGTACTGCCCAAGGTGGGTTGTTAACAATTCTTTTGGCCAGTTTTTCAGCTCTTTCATATAGTTTTTCCCGGGGAACCACAATTTCTACCAAGCCAATTTCTTTGGCTTCCCGGGCATCTATTTCTTCACAGGCCAGTATAAGGCGTTTAGCCTGACCAGGACCCACCAGGCGGGGCAGTCTTTGGCTGCCTCCCATATCAGGGGATAAGCCAAATCTTACTTCGGGAATAGCAAGGCGGGCATCCTCTGAGGCAATCCGGATATCACAGGCTATTATCATCTCAAAAGCCGCTCCATAGCAGACACCGTGCACTGCCGCAATTACAATGGCATTCATATCCTGCCAACGGCTGTTTAACCGTTGTAGCCAATTAATATTGTCAGCCACCCAATGGGAGTTAACCTGTTCCAGATCATGCAGATCGATACCGGCACTAAAATGTTCACCATCGGCTTTAATAATGACTACCCTTATGTCTCGATTAGCCTCGATTTCATCCTGTACTAATACTAGTTCTTTCCAGGGTCCTAATCCCATGGTGTTTAAGCGATCAGGTCTTTTAAGGGTTAAATAAGCAATTGGTCCCTCTTGTTCCAGATTATAGTATTGGAAATCCGCCATGTGATTCACTCCTTTTTTTAGAATATTATATTCCATAATATTCTAATAACGAAG
>DLUN01000140.1:2142-2802 GCA_003444615.1 Syntrophomonas sp. | reverse complement strand
GAATGTAAAGACTTGTTGCAGCAAGTCCTTGGGCCGCCCCTCTAATACCATCTGCACCAGTGTCAAAAACCCAATTTTTTCGCCGTGATAGAAGCCATGACATTCCTCCAACATGTTCAAACCATCTTGCAGGGAATGAGCTGCCGCAACTCCTCCACTCTCAAAGCCCAGGCCGCTTAATAAAATATTAGCTTCCACTACTTTTTCCAGAGCGGGAGTAACTGCTTGTCTCTCATTAGCTATCTTAGCCTGTAAACCGTATTCCATAAGAATGTCAAAACACAGCCTGGCCAGGGTGAGAGCAGCTGTAGTACTTTGCCCCCGGGCTGGGTTTCGAGCTCCCGATTGAGAAGCAGCATCAGCTTCCACCCAGGTAGCAAGAGCATCACCCATGCCAGCTACTAACATTCTGACTGGTGAATGGGCAATTATACCTGTGTCTACTAAAACTAGATCTGGATTTTTGGGGGGAATAAAAAACTTTTCAATAGTTCCATCTTCTTTGTAAATAACAGACATTGCACTGCAGGGTGCATCACTGGAGGCAATGGTAGGAACTATAACTGTGGCGGCATTAATTCCTGCCGCTACAGCCTTAACGGTATCAATGGCTTTGCCACCACCACTGGCTATTATCACATCACATTGCTGTTGCTTGGC
>DLUN01000140.1:0-1856 GCA_003444615.1 Syntrophomonas sp. | reverse complement strand
CCTTGTCCCTGAACATAGCGTCCTGGTGCCAACATTACTTTCACATTACCTGCCATGTAGTTTCCTCCTTTTCAAAAATATAACTGCTATTCATATGGTGTGAGACAATGGCGCTTTTCATTGTATCCAATATTCCGACTAATTTGAAGGTAATACTCTACTAAAGCAGGAAATTAGATGTGGTTTACTGTGCACACATTTCCATTTTGTTATATGATATGCTTAGTATATAAATTGGCAAGAGAACGCACTATAAAAGGAATCTACCAATGGAACCAAACTATAGTAAGTTTAGTAGGATACCCCATGATTCCAAGAAAAATTAAATTTGGGGAGGGAAATGCATGAGTAATGAATTGGTTACAGTTGAGAGACAGGGTCATGTTTTACTAATTGGTATGAACCGTCCGGAAAAGAGAAATGCTTTGAGCCTGGATATGTACTGGCAGCTAGCCACAGCGTATGGACAGCTGGATAAAGATCCCGATTTGCGCTGTGGTCTATTGTTTGCACACGGCGATCATTTTACGGCTGGACTGGATCTGGCGGAGTGGGCCGGCGTTTTTGCGGAGGGCAAAATGCCTGATCTTCCTGAGGGAATGATAGACATTTTTGGTCTGGATGAGGATCGCCGACTCAGTAAACCCCTGGTTATGGCTGTACAAGGTATCTGCTATACCATTGGCTTTGAAATGCTTTTGTGCACAGATGTTCGGATAGCCGCATCCGATTTACGTTTGGCACAAATAGAGGTTAAGCGGGGTATTTATCCTGTGGGTGGAGCTACTGTACGTATGTACGAGGAATTGGGGTGGGGCAATGCTATGCGCTACCTGCTCACCGGTGATGAAATTACAGCGGCAGAAGCTCACCGTCTAGGTCTGGTACAAGAAGTAACTGAGCCTGGCCAACAGTTTGAACGTGCTTTAGAAATTGCCACCCGCATATCTAAACAAGCCCCTCTGGGAGTGCAAGCAGCCTTACGCTCAGCGCGAATTGCACGGGTGGAAGGAACTAGAGCGGCTCTAGCCAGGCTAATGCCCGATATGGTGCCAATTATGAAGAGTGAAGATGCCGCTGAAGGAGTGCAGTCATTTATAGAACGACGGGAAGCTAATTTTAAGGGCCGTTAAGCAACCTTTGGGGTTATGTTATAATATTGATAATCGTAGCAATTATTAAGTAAGGAGAGTAGCTATGATTGAACAAGTATTACCTGACATTTTCAAGATTCAAATCCCCCTGCCAAGAAACCCTTTAAGGGCAACTAATTCTTATTTCATTCGCGGTCACGAAAGAAACCTACTGGTTGATACTGGCTTTAACTGTGAAGAATCCCGCCAGGCTATGGTAAAGGCATTAAAAGAGTTAGAAGCTACTATGGAGAGCACTGACCTTTTTATTACCCACCTGCATTCTGACCATGCCGGGTTGCTTAGTTTTCTGGTTACACCACAGACAACGGTTTGGATGAGCGAACCGGATGCATACGTGGTAGGAGGAGGGCAGGAAAGTTCTCACTGGCTCTTATTCAAGGCCTTTTTGGTTAACAGTGGCTTAATTGCTGATGGAGTAGAGAAAAACATTAAACGCCACCCTGGTTATCAGTATGCACCGGAAGTATTCGATGGTTTTACCTTAGTAGAAGATGGCTACAATATAAAAGTGGGTAGATACAATTTTGAGTGCATAGAAACCAAGGGGCATACTCCCGGGCATATTTGTCTTTATGATAAAGATAAAAAATTGCTGCTGTCGGGAGATCATATCTTAGGAAAGATTACACCCAACATAACCCTTTGGGAGTTAGGTGAGGACGTATTAGGCAACTACCTTAACAGTTTAGACCGTATAGC
>DLUN01000067.1:336-2568 GCA_003444615.1 Syntrophomonas sp. | reverse complement strand
TAATCCTCCAGCAGATCGTTTAGTGGGCCTGTTATCTCCAGGCCTTTTCGTTTTGCCATAGCTTTGATAAAAAAATCAGCTACTTGGGGGTTTTTAGGTAACAACGGGCCATGTAAGTAGGTTCCAATCACATTTTTGTACTGTATCCCTTCCTGACCGTCCTGCCCATTATTACCAAAACCGGCCAAAACTGTGCCAAAAGGTTGCAAAGATTCATCATCCAGATAAGTCCTGCCGGCGTGGTTTTCAAAGCCTACCACGGTGGTTATTTCCTGATTCAGCCTACTAGCAATAACTACGTTGCCGGTTAAACGCTCTGGTTCACTTAGAGTATATAGCTTAAAAAAAGCTAGACCTTTTAGCTGCTTTCCATCTGCCGACTCATAATAACTGCCTAACAGTTGATAAGCTCCACATATAAATAATGCCGGCAGGTCGTTTTCTAATTCTTTCCATAGATTATCAGCCTGGCGCAACAGCTCAAGGCATACCAGCCCTTGTTCCCGATCGGAGCCTCCTCCCATAAAAACCATATCAAAGGACTTATAGTCTATTTGACAACCTAAGTTCACGGGTTCCACTATACATTCATGTCCGTACCACTGCAGTCTTTTCTGTAGAGTAATGAGATTGCCCCGATCCCCATATAGATTCATCAAGCTGGGATACAAATGAGCAATACGAAATTGAGCCATCTCACTCACCTCTTGCGGTCAACTTTTCGTTGAAAATGTTTCCCATGGTCTTGCCCCTGGCTTTTCTCGCCAAACGGGACAAAATCTTACGAATGGGAAATAGAGCTGTATAGGTGCATAGAAAATAATAAATTTCGGCTTCCGTGCTTAAACAAGCTGTAATCCCCGCTTCTAATTCATCTTCCACCCTGATAAGTTCTTCGTCAAAACCGGCATACTTAAAGCGCAAAGCTGCGTCGCCGCTGCGCAGTCCTGAACAGGTAATGCTGGAAACGCCAGCATTTGGAGAGGTGAGAGTTTCCACTTGAGCATCCCATATCCAGGAAACATCCCGTCCATCAGCAGTATTATCATTTAAGGCAAAAAATAACGCCTTACTAGGAGGGTCATTAATTAAAGCAGCTAATGCTTGGTTAAGTCCGGTGGGATTTTTCACTAATATCTGTATGGCTTTTTGGTCGCCGATTTGAAACTGCTCCATGCGTCCGGCTTGGGGCTTATAACTTGCAATCGCCCGCTGTATTATATCATCCTGTATACCCACAAGTTTGGCCACTGAGACAGCTGCCAGGATGTTGTAAGCGTTGTAAAAGCCCAGATAAGGACTGTAAATATCCAGGTTATTAACAGCAAATCTGATCTCGGGACTCATGTGCAAATCATGTCCGGTAAAATTGCGGCGGGGGTTATGGCTTCCACAGTTTAAGCATTGGAATTTACCCAGTTGAGCATAATGAAACCTCTCATACTGCAGTTCTGCTCCGCAGAAAACACAGAATCGTCCTTCACGGCTCTCCTCGCCTTCAAAAACATCGTAATCAGTATCCTCGAATCCATAATACCAGCAGTGTAACCCGGTGTCGTTGTGAAAATGCACTACCAAAGGGTCATCGGCATTGAGAACTAGTTCCACTTCAGTATCTCGCACTGCATCCTTAATCAAAGATATAGTTTTGTCCAGTTCACCAAACCGGTCCAACTGATCACGAAAAAAATTGGTTATCAATACCACACGCGGAGTTATTTCTTTTAGCAGCAGGGGTACATAGGCTTCATCGGTCTCCAATAAAGCGTATGCAAAGGCTTTTTTGCCTAATATATCGGCCTCCTTAATGAACGCCGTAGTGATTCCGGTGATCATATTAGCGCCGGCCTGATTATGAACAAATGAATAACCCTTCTCTTCCAATATACGGGCGATCATATTGGTAGTAGTGGTCTTCCCATTGGTGCCGGTAATAATATAAATCTCTTCTTTGACGTTGGCCGCTAGCTTTTCCAGAATATGAGGATCAATTATCCTGGCTATACGACCTGGAAAATCAGTACCCTGGTTACCCAGAAGCCTGCTTAAACAAATGAGTAGTTTGGCGACAGCAATGGCTATAATGATCCGTATTCTTGACATATCTAGTCTCCCATGAGTTATGGTCATAATAAATTTAGCATACCGAATTGACAAAATAAACCTAAGCAAAAAAAGAGACCTGTCCAAGGCAGGTCCCTTGATTACTTGCTTTTAAGAACCAAACCAGGC
>DLUN01000067.1:0-158 GCA_003444615.1 Syntrophomonas sp. | reverse complement strand
CAAACGTCTGGGCTTGCGTGGTACAGAGCGCTGCAGCAGTGACTGGTATATTTTCTCCAATTTGCGAGCCATATTTTCCGAGGACATGATATAAGCCTTTTTGAGGGCTTCCTGCTGAAAACGGTGATAGAGTTCCTGGTTCTCCAGCAATGTGCAAA
>DLUN01000092.1:881-16106 GCA_003444615.1 Syntrophomonas sp. | reverse complement strand
AAGGGAGTCCCATGTAAGCGGGAACAGGTGTTAAAAGCACTTAAGGATCACGAAATTGTCTATGGAATCAATGACAGTGTAATAGACCAAGCCCTGCAGCAGCAGAATTGGAATAAAAGGCTTTTAGTAGCCAAAGGACTTGAACCCGAAAGCGGAACTGATGGAAAGCTAATCTACAAGTTTCCATTACCCCAAGAGCGATTAAAACTCCAGGAAGACGAAAAAGGTAATATTGATTACCGTGAACGTGGTTTAATATACAACGTAAAAATGGGTGAACTGTTGGTAGAAAGAATCCCTCCTACTGAAGGTACCCCCGGGAGAGATGTAACCAACCGGGAAATACCACCCAAAAGGGGGAGAGATTACCACCTTCCTCGCGGCAAAAACACCGTAGCTGACCAGGAACAAAGGTATTTATTTGCTAATTGCGATGGCTATGTTACTTTAGCTGATGGTAAGGTGGTAGTAGAACCGGTTTTGGTAATTGGCCAGGATGTAGATTTTGCTACAGGCAACATTGACTTCATAGGCAATGTAGTAATATATGGCAATATAGCCCCTGGTTTTAAGGTACATGCATCAGGAGATATAGAAATAGAAGGTTTTGTAGAAGCTGCTGAAGTTATAGCCGGTGGTTCTATTCACATAAAAGGAGGAATAACCACTGGTGCCAAAGGTTTAATCAAAGCCGGGCAAAATATTTATGCTCGATTTATAGAAAACTCCACCGTGGAAGCTGGCGGTGACATTGTTGTACGTGACTCTATCATGCAATCGCTGGTACGCAGTGGCGGCAGTATTAAAGTAACAGATCATCGAGCCAGAATAGTTGGAGGCACTGTGCTGGCTTTGGATCTGGTAGAATCTAAAGTCCTAGGCTCGCAATTGGCTACCCAGACTATTGTTGAAGTGGGTATTAATCCACATCTGCGCGAGGAGTATCAGGTTTTAATAAAAAATAAGGCGGAAAAGAAAAAGGTTTACGATAATCTTCAGCATAGTCTTAGGTCATACCAGCGTAGCAACGTCTCGCTAGATAATTTAAGTGATAAAAAAAGGCTAGCTTTGATAAAGATGTTGGATGATTTCAAGACTCTACGCGGTGAATTGGATTCTTGTGAAGCACGCATAGCTTATTTGGAATCGGAATTTGAAAAAACCCACAATGCTAAGGTTAGGGCATTACAAATAGTATATCCGGGAGTTCGCATTACGATTGGACAGTCAGTTTATACAGTTAATGACCCCATCAAGTATGCCCAATTTATTAATGAAGATGGAGAGGTTCGACTAACGTCCCTTAGCTGAGCAGGGGGTGAGGTGCGATGACCATCCGCAGTATTGATATGCAGGTTTTGGTACAGAAGGTTGGTGAAGTTGCCAAAATACAGCAAGCAGAGAAAACTAGCCAGCATATCAAACAACAATCCTTTCTAGAGCAAATAGCTCAACAGACTGAGGTTGTCAGTAAAACCGTTAATGAAGCATCTGCCAGTGAATCGGGTTTGATCAGAGAAAAACAGTCCGAAAAGAAAAAGAAACATACCGGTAAGAAAAAGGCCCGGCAGAATGAGCCTGATGATGAGGAGACTGCTAATTGGACTCCTGATCCCAATAAGGGTTCCAATTTGGATGTGCGAGCATAAAACAGGATGTGAAAATGCTTATGACTGGATTACTTATAATAAGTGCCCTGGTATTGGTGACGACTTTAGTAATCGTCACTCAACACAAGAAGTTTCTGGAAAGTTATCTACAGGAATTGGCACTTACCCTTCAGGAGAGCCGGGCAGTGAGAACAAATTTAGAAAATCTTTTGAACCAGGCCGTTCTATTATCTGATCAGATAGCGCAGAAATTAGAATATCAGGCATTGGCAAATGAACAACCTGATAATCATATAGGTGGTCCCAGTAAGAATGACGCATTAGCAGCTGACGAAGCGGTTCATACTAATAGGGATATCTCCAACCAGCAGGCTGCCCAACAGTCATATAATATCGAATCAGGGTTACCCCTACTGAATGAACAGGTGGTAGCGCTTTATAAAGACGGATATTCAATCAAAGATATTGCCAGTATGTTAAATCGAGGTCAGGGAGAAATAAGCCTGATACTGAATATTACTAACCAACGCCGGGTTATTTAAGATGACTACTTTAGGACTTATTAATTGGTTACCGGTATTAAAGCTCATGGAAAGATAACCCGGTAATAACGGAATACATAAACATTGAGGAGGCCAGCACATTATCGGTTTTTTGCATAATATGTTGGCCTTTAGGCTGCAGTTTAGCTGAAAAATATTTTCGCTGGGGCGTTTTTGTTAACATTAGTAATGAGAATAAGATATTGATTTATTGGTAAAGGTTTCAGGGGCCTTTACAGCAGAAATCTTGCAAAAGCACTTGCTCTCTGGTATATTATTTTTTGGTAATTACACACGCTGGGGACTTTTCAACTCGTGCTGGGTGAATCAGTGGTTGAAAAGGATGAATCTAGCGGAGGACAAACGAAAAGGAGGATTAACTATGTCAGTCATTACCATGAAACAACTCCTGGAAGCAGGAGTGCATTTTGGACATCAGACCCGCCGATGGAATCCCAAAATGGCTCCGTACATTTATATGGAGCGTAACGGCATTTACATCATCGATTTACAGCAGACCGTTAAAAAATTTGATGAAGCCTATGAGTTTATTAAAAGTGTAGTGGCAGAAGGCCAAGATGTGCTTTTTGTCGGCACTAAGAAACAGGCTCAGGAGACTATTCGTGAAGAAGCTAGCCGCTGTGGTATGCATTTTGTTAACCAGCGTTGGTTAGGGGGTATGCTAACCAATTATAAAACCATTCGTTCCCGGGTATTACGTCTAAAGCAACTGGAAAAGATGGAAGCTGAAGGAGCTTTTGATGTATTAACTAAGAAAGAAGTCGCCAAGCTAGTTAATGAAAGGGAACGTCTGGAGCGGTTTTTAGGTGGTATCAAAGAAATGGATAAATTGCCCGGAGCTGTCTTTGTGGTGGATCCCCGTAAAGAAAAGATAGCGGTGGCAGAAGCCCGTAAGTTAAATATTCCGGTGGTGGCTATTGTAGATACCAATTGCGACCCAGATGAAATTGATTATGTAATTCCTGGCAATGACGATGCTATCAGGGCAGTAAAACTGATTTCCTCTAAAATTGCTGATGCCGTGTTAGAAAGCAAGCAAGGTGAGCAGGTAACAGCATAGAGCGCCATTAGGGGGGTGAAACATACAATCACCCCCTTTTTCTAAATAATTTATAGGAGGTTGCCATAGTGATAACAGCACAGATGGTTAAAGAACTCCGGGAGAGAACCGGTGCAGGAATGATGGATTGCAAAAGGGCTTTGGAGGCTACCCAGGGAGATATTGAAAAAGCCATTGATGAGCTTCGCACCAAAGGTCTAGCCAAAGCTGCTAAGAAGGCTAGCCGTGTAGCCAGTGAAGGTACAATAACTTCTTATATACACGGTGGGGGCCGGATCGGTGTATTAGTAGAAGTAAATTGTGAAACCGATTTTGTTGCTAAAACGGATGAGTTTAAGCAGTTGGCTTATAACATTGCTATGCAAATCGCTGCCTCTAATCCCCAGTATGTCAGGAGAGAAGATGTACCTGAGGCTGTCCAGGAACATGAGAAAGAAGTATTGCGTGCTCAGGCTTTAGAAGAAGGCAAGCCGGAAAAAGTTGTGGCCAAGATGGTGGAAGGCCGCCTCGAAAAGTTTTTCCAAGAAAATTGTCTTTTAGAACAGCCTTATATTAAAGATCCTGATAAGACGGTACAGGAAATGATTCTGGAAATGGTTGCCAAGATCGGAGAAAATATTAATGTTCGTCGTTTTGCCCGTTATGAAGTAGGAGAGGGCGTAGAAAAAGAAGAAGTTGATTTTGCGGCTGAGGTTATGGCACAGATAAAATCATAAGTTATATAAATGGATCTGGGAGGTAATGGCTTGAAATCCCCGAAATACAAAAGGATAGTGCTCAAGCTGAGTGGTGAAGCCCTGGCGGGAAACAGAGGATATGGGATAGATCATGATGTGCTCACTTCCATATCTCGCCAGGTAGTTGAAGTTGTAGAGCAGGGTGTTCAAGTTGGTATTGTAGTCGGTGGCGGCAATATCTGGCGGGGAGTAGCAGGCAGTGCCCAGGGCATGGATCGGGCCACCGCTGATTACATGGGTATGCTGGCCACTGTTATCAATGCCTTGGCTTTGCAGGATGCATTAGAAAAAGAAAATATGGGCACTCGGGTTATGTCGGCTATTGAAATGAAAGAAATTGCTGAACCTTACATAAGAAGGCGAGCCATTAGACATCTGGAAAAAGGCCGAGTGGTCATTTTTGCAGCAGGTACAGGAAATCCCTATTTCTCCACAGATACGGCCGCTGCCCTTCGTTCTGCAGAAATAGAAGCAGAAGTTATTCTTATGGCCAAAAAAGTGGATGGTGTCTATGATTCAGATCCGGTTACTAACCCAGAAGCCCAAAAATTTACGGACTTGGGTTATATAGATGTTTTGAATAAAGGACTAGGAGTTATGGATTCCACTGCCGCATCATTGTGTATGGATAACGGTATACCGATTATTGTCTTTGATCTAACCCAGGAAGGCAATATTCTTAGAGCGGTTATGGGTGAGGATATAGGCACCTACGTTGGGAGGTAATAAAATGATCAATGACATTCTTAGTGAAGCGGAAGACAGAATGAAAAAAGCGGTAGAGTACCTGACCAAAGACTTAGCAACACTGAGAGCAGGGCGTGCCAATCCAGCCATGCTGGATAAAGTGATGGTTGATTATTACGGAGAACCAACCCCTTTGAATCAGCTGGCCAATATAACGGTACCTGAAGCGCGGCTACTGGTGATACAGCCGTGGGACAAAAGCAGTATGGCTGATATTGAAAAAGCTATATTGAAATCAGACCTAGGTGTAACCCCTAACAATGACGGCAATGTAATTCGGATTGTCATACCTCAGTTGACTGAAGAACGCCGTAAAGAATTAGTAAAAGTTGTGAAAAAACGGGGCGAAGAAGCTAAAGTAGCGGTACGTAATATTCGCCGGGATGCCAATGATATGCTGAAGTCTAGCGAGAAGGAGAAGATGATTTCTGAGGATGAAGCCAAAAGGGGAAGCGAAGAGGTTCAAAAGGCGACCGATAAATATATAAAGGATATCGATGTAATACTGGCCGCCAAGGAGAAGGATATTATGGAAGTCTAGCCAGATAGATGACTACCATGTATTATATTAATAGATGGTTAACCTACCCCCGGTAAACGGGGGTATTATGATTTTAGGAAGAAGGGTGAACGGTGAATGACTACACCCAACTACAGGCAACTCATTAAAAAGGATAAATTGCCCCGGCATATAGCTATAATTATGGATGGCAATGGCCGTTGGGCCAAAAGGCGCTTCATGCCTCGTACCTTTGGGCATCGTGCTGGTATGAGTTCCTTAAAACAGACCGTGAAAACCTGCGCTGAACTGGGAATTTCATATCTTACCGTATTTGCTTTTTCAACGGAAAACTGGAAAAGGCCTCAAGACGAAATCAGCTATTTAATGGGCCTTCTAGTAGAGTATATCGATAAGGAAATTGATGAATTGCATCAAAATCATATACATTTACAGGTCTTGGGTGACTATCGCAGTTTGCCTGTAGACAGCGTACAGGCTATTGACCTGGCTTTGCAGAAAACTGCTGCCAATCAAGGTATGGTTTTTAACATTGCTATTAATTATGGTGCCCGCGATGAAATAATCAAAGCTGTGCAGCATTTGGGTGCCCTTATTAAGCAAGGGCAGCTAGAACCAGAAGATATTGATGAGTATTGCTTTAGCCAAGCTTTATACACCAAAGGTCTACCGGATCCAGATCTGCTTATTAGGACCGCAGGTGAAATAAGGGTAAGTAATTTTTTGCTCTGGCAGATTGCCTACACAGAACTGTGGTTTTCGTCACTAATGTGGCCTGAATTCAATCAGGAAGAACTTTTGAAAGCCATATGGGAGTTTCAACAGCGGGACCGTCGCTTTGGGGGATTAACTCAACAGAAGTAAGGAGATTGTCATGCTTAGAACCCGAATTATCACAGCCTTAATTGGGGTACCTCTTCTGATAGGGATACTTTATGCCGGAGAAATACCGCGCACCGGTTTCTTCATCCTGCTGGCTTTACTGGGCATGTATGAATTCAACGGTATGCTTAAGGCGGCGGGCCGTAAAAATCCACTCTTGCCAGCTCTATTATTCATGCTGGCGTTGCTTTTAGTAGAGGTGGTAGACTATCCATTAATGCCCTTGCTAATAACAGCTATATTATTATCCTTGTTCATTTCGGTGGTAAGCTATCCGAAGGTTTCATTTGACGATAATGCCATGACTATTTTTTTTGCCACTTATTTAGGGGTATGTTTGTCCTATGCCATAAAACTGTCTCTTTCGGAGCAGGGGTTTGCCCTCTGTATGCTGGCGTTCATCTTAACTTGGGCCAGTGATATAGGCGGGTATGCAGCAGGAGTTAAATGGGGTAAACATAAAATGACCCCCCGCTTGAGTCCCAATAAAACCTGGGAGGGCTCTCTGGGCAGTGTTATTTTAACCTCGGTAGCCGCACTATTGTTTTTTAATTTGACTGATATGACGACATTATCCAGTGCATATGCTTTATTACTAGGTGTGTTAGCCAGTACGGCTGCTCAGTTTGGAGATTTATATATGTCTGGGGTGAAAAGATTTTTTGCCGTTAAGGACAGCGGACACCTTATACCCGGACATGGAGGATTTTTAGATCGCTTTGATAGTTTTCTGGTGGTAGCGCCGGTAGTGTATTTTTACCTTCAATACTTGGGGTAAAGAACGGGGGAAATAATAAATGGATCCTGAACTGCAAAAAAGCGTCAAACTACTGGTCAAAATGGCAATTCTCACTCTATCTCTAATAATCATATACCTTCTGTTTGCCTATGTTTTTCCCATCGTGGGGGAAATTCTAATATATATTCCTATACTTTTTTTACCCTTTATTATTGCCATTGCCATTGCGGTAGTGATCGAACCTATAGTGGTGTTTTTTGAGACCAGGCTGAGAATGAGACGGAGCCTGGCGGTAGTTTTTAGTCTGGTTTTTTCAGTAGGCGGATTTATATATTTAGTTTCGCTGGCTATATCTCAAATCGTTAAAGAGCTATCAGGATTATATCCACTTATGCTGTCTTATTCGGATCAGGTGATTACTAAATTCGTGACTGCCATTGGCGATTTTCGTTTATTCTACCTCCAATTAGATCTAGCCCCTGAATTAGAAAAAGCCCTGGAAGACAACCTGCAAAAAGCATCGGAAATACTGCAAACGGTAGCTAATAACAGTCTTAAGTATCTAATAGATGTCTTTTCAGCTCTGCCCGGAGCATTTATTCTTATATTAATAGCTATGGTGGCTACCTTCTTCATAATAAAGGATCGTGCTCTGTTGCGCACCTTTTTCCTGCAGATCATTCCCGGCAGTGCCAGGGCTCAATCTCGCGACGTTTTAGCCGAATTGTTCCGAGCTTTAATAGGGTTTTTGAAGGCTTACAGTATTTTAATCAGTATTACGGCTATCATAACTATTGTTGGGCTCAAAATATTGGGAATAAGCTACATTTTTACTATCGGCATTTTAGTGGGTATACTGGATATTCTACCCATACTAGGACCAGGCACTCTATTTATTCCTTGGATTATTTGGGAAATAATCAGTGGAGATACTGGGTTTGCGGTCAGCTTGTTGGTATTATATGTAATTATCTCCGTTGTACGGCAGTTTTTGGAGCCCAAAATCATCGGGGACAATATAGGACTGCATCCCTTGGCTACTTTAATCTCTTTATATGTAGGTCTGCAATTGGGCGGTATAGTAGGAATGATTGCCGGGCCTGTTTTGCTGGTTATTTTTATCGCCTGTTATAGAGTGGGTGTTTTCAATAGGTTTAACTGGAGGAAGAGTGATTAATGCAATTTATTTCTGTGCTAGGCTCTACCGGCTCGATAGGGCAACAAACTCTGGATGTGGTAGCCCATCATCCTGAGCATTTCAGAATACTGGCTATCGCCGCTTTGAATGAAGTGGAATTGCTTTGTGAGCAGGTACATCGCTTTAATCCCGCCTATGTGGTGGTATATGACGAATCCAAGTATCAACAATTAAAAGAACGTATCCCTGATTCGGTGCAAATACTCACTGGTCAGGATGGTTTATGTTATATAGCTTCTTTAGAAGAAGCTGACATAGTGGTAGTCGCGGTAAGCGGTGCCGTAGGCATTTTACCAACTATTGCTGCTGCCCAGGCTGGCAAACGCATAGCTCTGGCCAATAAAGAAACCCTGGTGGCCGCAGGAGATATCGTAATGCCTTTGTGTAAGAACTCAGGCAGTGAACTGATTCCTGTGGACAGTGAACATTCCGCCATTTTTCAGTGCTTAAGAGACGAAGGCAAATATCTTCACCAGATATGGCTTACAGCCTCCGGGGGACCTTTCCGTTCCTACAGCTGGGAACAGTTACAGCAAGTAACGGTAGAAATGGCCTTGCAACATCCCAACTGGACTATGGGACCTAAAATTACGGTGGACTCAGCTAGTATGATGAACAAAGGCTTAGAAGTCATCGAAGCCCACCATCTTTTTCAGGTGGATTTTGACCATATACAGGTACTCATTCACCCACAAAGCATAGTTCACTCCATGGTAGAGTATGTAGATGGCTCATGGCTGGCTCATTTAGGAGTTCCCGATATGAGAATTCCCATCCAATACGCCCTTACTTATCCCCAGAGGTTTTCTACTCCTACCCAACAGCTTGATTTGCTCAGCTTACAGGCTTTGCATTTTGAAAAACCTGATGTAGAAAGGTTTCCTGCTCTTCAGTTAGCCTATGAAGCAGGCAGAACGGGTGGAACTATGCCGGCAGTACTAAATGCGGCCAATGAGGTGGCCGTGGAACACTTTTTGACTGGAAAGATAAAATTCACCAATATACCCGATATAGTTTCTCATGTTATGAGCTGTCATCAGGCCCAAGTGGTCAGAACGGTAAATGATGTATTACAATGGGACCATAATGCTAGAGAACTGGCCAAGGAGCGAATTGCTAAAGGGGGATAATCAATGTCCGTTTTAATAACCATCATAATCATTGCCGTTCTTATTTTGGCTCATGAATGGGGTCATTTTATGGCGGCGCGCCGTATAGGAATACCTGTTTATGAGTTTAGTCTCGGTTTTGGTACTAAGCTGCTATCGACTAAACGCAATGGAGTTGAGTATTCACTGCGCTTACTGCCTTTAGGCGGGTATGTTCGTATGGCCGGTGAAGAACCAGGGGATGAGAACGACCCTAATGGATTTAATAACCGTACTCCACTGGAAAAGATACGGGTGTCTTTTGCCGGCCCCTTTATGAATTTTGTGTTGGCCTTACTGCTATTTATTTTCAGTTTTGCTTTTATTGGTATTCCTGAATCATCGGATCAACCGGTATTAGGAAAAGTACTGGATAACAGACCGGCAGCTGAGGCAGGCTTAAAACCAGGGGATCGTATTATAAGTGTAAACCAAAAATCAGTAGCCACCTGGTCTGATTTTACAGAAATGATTGCCGCTTCTACCTCGGGAGAACCACTTTACCTGGAAGTAGAGCGGGACGGGAGGAGCCAGAGCCTTAAGGTATTCCCAGACAATGAAGGAACCGGGGGCAAACCCGCCATTGGAGTATTGAACCAGGTGAATTATAATAGGCTGGGTATAGGGGATTCGATCAAACTGGGACTGGAGCAGACTTATCAGCTAACCGTTCTTCTATTATCCTGGTTGGGAACCTTATTCACAGGCGGTGCATCCACAGCTGATTTGGCGGGACCAGTAGGTATTGTCAGTCTGGTTGGCGAAGCGGCACAGATTGGCACGGTGTTTTTGCTTAATTTCGCAGCCTACCTGAGTATAAACTTAGGGATTCTTAATCTTTTGCCTATACCAGCTTTGGACGGCAGTCGTATTGTGTTTGCGGTGGTGCAGGCAGTGCGTAGAAAGCCTATGGAGCCGGAAAAAGAAGGATTTGTTCACTGGTTGGGCTTTTTACTCTTGATGTTGCTGATTGTAATCGTTACTTTTAACGATATTGTAAGGTTAATTAAAGGATGAGTCCTATGCGCCGGAAAACCAGAGTTATTAAAATAGGGGATGTCCGCATTGGAGGAGAACATCCCATAGTAGTTCAGTCTATGACCAATACTGATACCAGAAATGTTGAGGCCACCGTCCGGCAAATACAGCAACTGGAGACGGTGGGTTGTGAGATCGTTAGGGTAGCGGTACCAGACGAGGAGGCAGCAGGAGCTATCGCGAAAATAGTGCCGCAGATAAATATCCCCTTGATAGCTGATATTCATTTTGACTACCGTTTAGCCCTCAAAAGCATTGCCGCGGGAGCTCAGGGACTGCGCATTAATCCTGGCAATATTGGTGAGCGAAAAAGGGTTCAAGAAGTCGTGCGTCAATGCCAGGAGCGGGGCATACCAATTCGCATAGGTGTTAACGCAGGCTCCTTGGAACGATCATTACTCACCAAGTATGGGAAAGCCAGTGCTCCCGCTATGGTGGAAAGTGCCTTGGAGCATATAAAAATTTTAGAAGATATGGGATTTACGGACATCAAGATTTCCATGAAATCTTCTTCGGTGTTGATGACAGTCAATGCTTATCAAATGTTGTCACAGCAAGTGGATTATCCCCTGCATGTGGGCATAACAGAAGCAGGCACCTTAGAACGGGGACTGCTCAAATCAGCAGTGGGATTAGGGCTGTTGTTGTACCAGGGCATAGGTGACACCATCCGGGTTTCCCTCACTGCCGATCCGGTGGAAGAAGTATGGGCAGCTTATGAAATCTTGCGCAATTTGGAGTTGAGACAACGGGGGGTAGAATTGATTTCCTGTCCTACTTGCGGCCGCTGTGAAATTGACCTGATCAACTTGGCCCAGTCGGTGGAGGAAAAAGTCAAGTTTATTCCTGAGCCCATAAAAATAGCAGTGATGGGATGTGTTGTTAATGGTCCTGGGGAAGCCAGGGACGCGGACATAGGTGTAGCCGGGGGACGGGGAGTCGGACTGCTGTTTCGCAATGGAGAAATCATCAAAAAAGTACCGCAAACCCAATTAATAGATGAATTAATGGCAGAAATTTATAAACAATGTGGACAAGGGGGTACAGGCCAATGAAATTTTCTGAGTTGTTTTGTCCTACACTACGAGAGATGCCCAGTGAGGCGGAAACTGTCAGCCACCAGTTGCTGCTGAGAGCAGGTTATATCCGCAAAGCTGGTGCGGGGATATATTCATATCTGCCCTTGGCCCAGCGAGTGCTGAAAAAAATCGAGGCCATTGTGCGTGAAGAAATGGACCGGGCGGGAGGTCAGGAACTGCTGATGCCCATAATACAGCCCCGGGAGCTGTGGGAGCAGTCTGGTCGCTGGGATGTTTATGGTGATGAAATGTTTAGACTCCTGGACCGTCACCAGCGTTATTTTGCCCTGGGACCCACTCATGAAGAGATAATTACCAGCCTGGTTAATGGAGATGTCCACTCCTACCGGGATTTACCTTTATTACTATATCAAATTCAGAATAAATACCGGGACGAAATCCGTCCCCGCTTCGGTTTAATGCGGGGCAGAGAATTCATAATGAAAGATTTGTACTCCTTTGATATGGACGAAGCGGGTTTGGATGTATCCTACCTAAAAATGTATACTGCCTATAACCGGATTTTTCAACGGTTAAAACTCCAGTATCGGGTGGTGGAAGCGGACAGCGGGGCTATTGGCGGCAATGAAAGCCATGAATTTATGGTTCTGGCTGATACCGGTGAGGATGCCATTGTATTTTGTGAAAGGGAAGATTTTGCATCCAACGTAGAGAAGGCTGCCTGTGTTTATAGAGATGAAGGGCCCCATGAAGATATGCGGGAAATGCAAAAAATACATACTCCCGGTATGCGCACTATCAAAGATTTGGTGGATTTTACCGGAGAACCTGAACAGCGACACGTAAAGACGTTAATGTATTTTGCCGATGGACAGCTGGTAGCTGTTATTCTACGGGGTGATCGAGAACTTAACGAAATAAAGCTTAAAAATGTTTTAGGCTGTAATCAATTGTTTATGGCTGATGATGATTCGGTCCGATCCGCATGCGGGGCTGGATTTGGCTCTTTAGGACCGGTGGGCATGGACATAAAGATTTATGCTGACCAGGAGATAGCCGGTCTGAGGAACTTTACTTGTGGAGCCAATGAGGACGACTATCATTATATAAATGTTAACCCCGGTCGCGACTTCCTACCGGAAGACTATGTGGATATTCGTAATGCGGTAGAAGGAGACTTATGCCCGGTGTGCGGACATCCTCTCAAGGCCGCTCGTGGTATTGAAGTGGGGCACATATTCAAGCTAGGGACTAAATACTCTCAGGCCATGAACGCTACTGTTCTTGATAAGAATGGCCAGAGTGTTCATATAGTCATGGGCTGTTATGGTATAGGTATTTCCCGGACCATGGCGGCGGCTGTTGAACAAAATCACGATGAAAACGGGATAATTTGGCCTATTCCCATCACTCCTTTCCAGGTGATTATTATACCCATTAATGTAAAAAAGCAAGAGCAAATGGAGGCAGCCCTATCCCTTTATAATGAACTTCAGGAGCTTGGCCTGGAAGTACTGTTAGATGACCGGGATGAACGGGCCGGAGTTAAATTCAAGGATGCGGATTTAATTGGTATTCCTTTACGCATAGTCATAGGACCTAAAGCTTTGCAGGAGAATCAAGTCGAAATGAAGAAAAGATGGGAGAATGAAATCTATAATATTGCGATTGATCAGGTGGCCGGTACCATTATGAATATCCTAAAAGAGGGGTAACAACAGGCCAGGAAGTGAAGTTATGTCAGTTTATGAAATAATCTTCAAGTTAGCCTTGGCGGGCATATTGGGCGGGGTAATTGGCTTGGAGAGGGAAAGCTTAAATCGCCCGGCTGGACTGCGAACCTATACTTTGGTATGTGTAGGTTCGGCATTGGCTATGGTAGTTTCTTTGGATATGTATTTTCAGTATTATCAGACCGTTAATGCTGATCCAGGTCGAATAGCTGCTCAGGTTATCAGTGGGATAGGTTTTTTAGGCGCCGGCACCATCATGCGAGAGGGAGCCACAGTAAGAGGGCTGACCACCGCTGCAGGTCTTTGGGTGGTGGCTTGTATTGGACTGGCCGTTGGTGCCGGACTATACATACCAGCTATAGCTACAACTATTCTAATACTGTTTATCCTGATTTACTTTATACGTTTTGAAGAGAGATTTACAGGCTTAAGGGAGTTTAAAGGACTGGTAATGCTGGTAGAAGACCGTCCCGGCCAGGTAGGCATTATCGGATCGATTCTGGGTGATCTGGGTGTGCTTATTAAAAACATTCAGCTAACCCGGGTAGAGGGAGAAGATTTAGAAATTGAACTTCTGATTCAGCTGCCGTCTAACCTGACTATTAATGATGTAGTAAATGAGTTATCGGAAGTAAAAGGCTTGCGAAACATTGATCGACTGAATTAGAGATGAGAGAACACTAAGAAGCGGGAGGAATCAATAATGCAAGGAAAAAGCTTGGTGCAGCTTCACTCCTGCTTTGCTGATAATTGTTGCTGGGAAAATGCTGCCATAGAGCGAGTAGAGGTTTTTTCTAAACAGAGACGATGGAAACTGGTAATTGCTGTCCAACAGCCTGTACCTATTGAGGAGATAAATGCGGCGGAGCAAAGCCTCTTAAAAGAGTATCCTTTTTTAAGTCAAATCGAGCTGATACCCTCTTTATCCAACAGCAGTGAGCATTTAATAAAGCTTTTCGAAAAGCATCAGACCGAAATAGCGCAGCAACTGTTCGGTAGTACTACCAAACTGCCCATAGCACCTTTTACGGCTGACGAAATGCGCTTAGACTTTCATCCATCTGATGAAGCCCTATATCAAAAATACCTAGATAGCGGAATTTGCAGCCGGTTGTCTGCTTGGTATTGGCAGCAGTATCGGCTGCCGGTCTTGGTGAGGGTTATGCCCAGTCATAAACGCATGTCAATACCGCAGGTTACTTTAATCGAACCCTCTCAGGGCAATTGGTTGCCTGAATCCCAAACCAGTTCCAAGCGCTCATCCTTCATTAATCGTTCTCGCCAAGACAAAAAATTATTGGAGGCCAAGACCATATCAATAGGTGAACTACAGGAAGGGCTAAAATCAGCTATTGTGGAAGGAGAGATTTGGGATAAGGAAACCACCGTCTTGCGTGACGGTCGCCTGGTGGTTACCTACAACCTGACCGATTATAATGATTCTATTTTAGTAAAAGCTTTTTACGATCGTCCTCAGGATGACGCCTTTCAGGTGGGAGACTTTATAAGGGTAAGAGGCAGTGTTCGTTATGATAGTTTTGCCCGGGAAATTGTCCTATTCTTGGACAGCAGCATAAAGAGGGATAAAAAGCTCAGAACTGATCAAGCTGTGGTTAAACGTGTGGAATTGCATGCTCACACTAAGATGAGTGCTATGGACGGATTAACCGAGGTATCGGCACTGATAGAACGGGCTGCTACCTGGGGCCATCCAGCTATTGCTATAACTGATCATGGCTGCATTCAAGCATTCCCTGATGCTTACCAACAGGCGCAAAAACATGGCATTAGGATTCTCTACGGAGTGGAAGCGTATCTAATAGAATCAGATCGCCGTCAGCGTCCCTATCACATGGTACTAATTGCTTGTGATCGGCAAGGGTTAAAAAACCTTTACCATCTTATAAGCATATCCTATTTGGATTATTACCACCGTCACCCCAAAATACCACGGGAGGAACTTGTTAAATACCGGAAGGGCATACTGGTAGGATCAGCCTGTCAAGCTGGTGAGCTGTACAGTGGTATTTTGCAGGGCTTACCTAAGGATGAAATTGTAGCAATTGCTAAATTCTATGATTATTTGGAGATACAGCCATTGGCCAATAATGAGTTTTTAGTACGAGATGGAAGAGTTAACAGCATAGAAGACCTTCAGCAGATTAACGCTCAGATCGTAGCCTTGGGAGAAGAACTTAATAAACCAGTAG
>DLUN01000092.1:0-753 GCA_003444615.1 Syntrophomonas sp. | reverse complement strand
GGGCTGTACCTGCGTACTACCGACGAGATGCTGGACGAATTCGCTTACTTAGGAAAAGAAATGGCTCAAAAAGTAGTCATAGAAAATCCTCTTAGCATCGCCCAGCGGGTTGAAGATATTAAACCGGTACCGGATGGGTTTTTCCCGCCGAAAATTGACGAGGCTGAAGATGAAGTGTATCAGCTCAGCTGGAGCCGGGCCCGGGAGATATATGGTGATCCGCTACCGGAGTTGGTGGAAGCCAGAATAAAAAAAGAACTAGATTCCATTATTCGTCATGGTTTTAGCGTCTTATACTCTATTGCTCACAAATTGGTGAAAAAATCTAACGAGGATGGCTATATGGTTGGTTCTAGAGGCTCAGTGGGTTCATCACTGGTAGCTTTTTTGACCGGTATTACCGAAGTCAACCCCCTGCCACCCCATTGGAGATGTCCTGATTGCTGTCATACTCGTTTTATCACAGATGGCTCGATTGGCTGTGGAGCCGATTTAGAACCATCAGTGTGTGAGAAATGTGGTGCAGTGATGGAGCAAGATGGATTTGATATTCCCTTTGAAACTTTCCTGGGATTTGAAGGAGATAAAGTACCTGATATCGATTTGAACTTTTCCGGTGAATACCAGAGTCGAGCTCATTCCTACGTTGAAGAGCTGTTTGGCAAAGAAAATGTTTTCCGCGCCGGCACCATATCTACTATTGCTGAAAAAACCGCCTATGGATTTGTGAAAAAGTATGAAGAAGAAAACCAA
>DLUN01000181.1:2022-5224 GCA_003444615.1 Syntrophomonas sp. | reverse complement strand
TTAGCCCCTCGTTTTCCGGAGGCAGCCTACCTGCCGGCTCTGCATGGCAGCAGGGTGCATATCGGAATTTTGGTGGCGATAGTGGTGGCCATTATATTATATATTCTTCTGAAATATACTCGTTGGGGTTATGAAGTGCGGGTAATCGGTGAAAGTCATGAAGCCGCCCGCTATGCAGGTATGAATGTAGCCCGGAACATTATGCTGGTTATGCTGGTCAGTGGAGGCATTGCAGGAATTACCGGCATGATTGAGGTTTCCGGCATTACCCACCGGCTGCAGCAGGATATTTCGGCTGGTTATGGGTACACAGGTATTATTGTGGCCTGGTTAGCCCGCTTAAATCCCTTTGCCATTTTATTGGTAGCTTTCCTGTTTGGGGCTCTTTTAGTGGGCGGGTTTGGAGTGCAAACCTATGGTATTCCTTACGCTATCGTATTAATGTTGCAGGGAGCTGTGTTATTCTTTTTGCTGGCTGGAGAGATAATGATTAAATATCGTGTGACCACGAGTAGGGAGGATTAACATGGATTTAAATGCTATTGTCGCCCTTCTCGCAGTGGCTATAGTAGCCGGCACTCCGCTTCTTTTTGCTGCACTGGGTGAAGTTATGGCGGAAAGAACTGGAGTCCTGAATCTGGGTGTGGAAGGCATGATGCTGGTAGGAGCAGTTACCGGCTTTATGGTCACTATTATCACCGGCAATCACTGGATAGGAATTCTGGCGGCAGCAGGAGGGGGAGCTGTGCTGTCAGCTATTCACGCTTTTATAACTATTACCTTGAAAGGAAATCAGGTAGTAAGCGGTCTGGCCTTGACCATATTCGGAACAGGAACCAGTGGTTTCCTAGGTAAAAACTATGTGGGCATGCCGGCTGTGGATCGTTTTACTCCTATTGACATACCATATTTGTGTGACATCCCGGTATTGGGACCCATTTTATTTCAGCAGGATGCTATGGTTTACCTTAGCATGAGTTTGGCAGTGGTTCTGTGGTATATAATGTACCGCACCAGCTGGGGATTGAGTATCCGGGCTGTGGGAGAAAACCCGGCTGCGGCTGATGCGGTGGGCATCAGTGTTTCTCGGGTCAGATATCTGGCCACCATTATCGGTGGTGTTATGGCTGGGTTGGGAGGTGCCTATTTGTCTTTAGCTTATGCTCCCACCTGGCAGGAGAGTATTACTGCCGGCCGGGGATGGATAGCCGTTGCTCTCGTAATCTTTGCTTTATGGAACCCATTACGGGCTATTGCAGGTTCTTATTTATTCGGAGGGGTGGAAGCCTTGACCTTCCGGATCCAGACAGCAGGAGTCCATATATCTCCTTTTTTCCTGGCTATGTTGCCTTACCTGTTTACCATTCTGGTTTTAGTTATAGTAACTATTCGCAGACGTCAGGAAGCAGGTGTACCAGCCGCACTGGGCTTCCCTTATGACCGTGAAGAACGTTGATATGCATTATCTTCAATAATACTGTAGACAATAATTGAAGAGTTACTTATAGTATTTGGTATTACTTTTACAAAACCTGCAGGAGGGCCATATGTTAGACCGTATGTTACTGGCGGATGTTCTGGATGAAGCCTTGAAAAAGGGCGGGGAGTTCGCCGAAATATACATAGAAGAAAAGGTTAGCACCAGCGTTTTCTGTGAAGAAGATCGTATCGAAAAGATCAACAGCGGCCGGGAAAAAGGAGCTGGCATCCGCGTCCTGGCCGAAGGGCGTACTTCCTATGTTTATACCAATGATTTAAGCCGGGAAGGATTGTTAAAAGCCGCCAGAGTTGCTGGTCATGCTGCTAAAACCAGACAGGCCAATCCGATAGGGGAGATTTCTTGGCACAGTAAACCAGCTCCTGCACCAGCTCGTTATAAACGGCTACCTGAAGATGTATTGTTCGATGAAAAAATAGAGCATGTTTTAACGGCTAACCGGGCTGCTCGTGAACTAAGTGATGAGATTAAGCAAGTTACTGTAGCTGTGGGGGATAACCATAAATCAGTCCTGATTGCCAATAGTGACGGCGAAATTGTGGAAGACGACCGGGTAAGGGTGCGTTTCCTGGTTAGTGTGGTGGCAGAACGCAGCGGGGTTATACAAACCGGATATGAATCGGCTGGTGGTGTAGCTGGATGGGAACTGCTGGAGGAGATTTCCCCGGTGGATATGGCCTGCCGAGCTGGTAACTTAGCCCTTAAAATGCTAGATGCCCGACCGGCACCGGTGGGCAGAATGCCGGTGGTTATGTCTTCTCAGGCAGGAGGCACCATGGTGCATGAAGCCTGTGGACACGGACTGGAAGCGGATCTGGTGCAAAAGGGATTATCGGTCTATGGTAATAAACTAGGTATTCAGGTGGCAGCTCCAGGAGTAAGTGTTATTGATGATGCTACCATCCCTGGCAAATACGGTTTCTTGCGCTTCGATGATGAAGGTATACCTGGACAGCGTACGGTATTGATAGAAGATGGTCAGCTGGTGGGCTATATGTACGACCGTCTCACTGCCTATAAAGACCAAGTGGAATCAACTGGCAACGGCCGCCGTGAATCTTACCAGCATAAACCTATTCCCCGTATGACCAATACCTTTATAGCTGCCGGAAAAGATGATCCGGAAGAAATAATAAAGTCTACACCCTATGGTCTTTTAGTGAAAAAGATGGGGGGCGGACAAGTAAATACTACCAATGGTGATTTTGTTTTTGAGGTACAGGAAGGTTATCTAATTGAAAACGGAGAAATTAAAGCTCCGGTGCGGGGAGCGACCTTAACCGGCAACGGTCCTCAAGTTTTGGCCAGTATCGACCGGGTAGGGCGTGATTTGGGATACGCTATCGGTACCTGTGGCAAAGATGGTCAGGGAGTACCCGTGGCAGATGCCCAGCCAACTATCCGTATTAAGGAATTAACTGTGGGGGGCACTTCTCATGAAGAACACCCTGCCACATTTAAGATAAGAAGGAAGTAGGTGGGAAAAACCTTGCAGGAACCATTAACCCGCCTTGGGCAACAGCTGCTTGAGCAAGCGAGCCGCTTGGGAGTCGACGCCGAGGTCTTCTTACTGCACAACCGGGAATTGAGTATAGAAGTTGTGGATGGGCAGGTCGATACCTTAAAAGAAGCAGAGGAAATGGGACTTGGTCTACGGGTAATAAAAAACGGTCGGTTAGGATTTGCCTTTACCAGCGACCTATC
>DLUN01000181.1:0-1752 GCA_003444615.1 Syntrophomonas sp. | reverse complement strand
CTTTCCACTATCCGTCTATGGATACATTTGACCCAGCCATTTTCCAGACCACCATAGAAGAAAAGATTGAGATGGCTCGCCAGGCTGAGAGAGCAGCCCGCCAGTATGACCGGCGTATAAGTTTAATAGAACGAGCCGGCTATGAAGATGGTGAATCTCAGTGTCTCATCCTTAACAGCCGGGGCATAAATGCTTTTGCCCGGGGCAATTACTGTGGAAGCTATGTGTTTGCAGTAGCCCAGGAAAATGGAGATGCTCAAACCGGGTTTTCATTGAGCTTAAAACAACGGCTGTCCGAACTTGCTCCTATAACTGTTGGACAGGAAGCGGCCCACAACGCGGTTCGCAGCCTCCATGCTCGCAGCGCTCCTTCGGGAAGAATTCCCTGTATAATGGAGCCTTACGTGGCCACTCGCTTTTTAGGAATAATAGCGCAGATGGTGGATGCGGAAGCGGTACAAAAAAACAAATCCCTATTTAAGGACCGTTTAGGCCAAAGGGTAGGTTCAGAAGCAATATCTTTAGTGGATGATGGGACTTTTCCCGGAGGTATTGGCAGCTTTCCCTTTGACAGTGAAGGGGTTCCTTCCCAGCGTACTGAATTGATCAGGGATGGACAGTTAACGAGCTACCTTTATGATACTTATACCGCCCATCGAGATAACACTGAATCAACGGGTAATGGACAGCGCAGCTCCTTTCGCAGCTTGCCTTCGGTAGGAAGTACCAATTTTATGATTGAACCTGGTACTATGTCATTGGATGAGCTGATGAGCGATATACAGTATGGATTTTATATTACAGAAGTCATGGGGATGCACACTGCTAATCCCATATCCGGGGAATTCTCGGTAGGCGCAGCCGGGCTTTTAATAGAAAATGGCGGTTTAACTGTACCGGTACGGGGAGTGACCATTGCTGGTAATATCCTGCAACTGCTGGAAGGAGTGGAAGGGGTAGGCAGTGACCTGCGCTTTTTTGGCAGCCGGGGAGCACCTTCCCTGCGAATTAGCTATCTGAGTCTTAGTGGGGAATAAGGTAAGGGAGAGGAAACAAATGGCCCAAATTTTAGTCATTCATGGCCCCAATCTCAACCTGTTAGGAGAAAGAGAGCCATCCATTTACGGAGAGCAGAGCCTGGAGGATGTCAACCGTGTCCTAATGGAGGACGGAGCCAAGCATGATATGAAGGTGCACTGCTTCCAATCCAATCATGAAGGAGATATTGTTGACCGAATACAGGCGGCTCGGGGTCAATATGATGCCATTATTATTAATGCCGGGGCTTTATCTCACTACAGTATAGCCATATTAGATGCTTTGCGGTCCTTCCCGGGACCGATTATAGAAGTGCACATATCCAATATATTTACACGAGAAAGCTATCGTCGCCATTCTCTTATATCAGAGGCAGTCACCGGTGGCATTTTCGGCCTGGGGACCCAGGGATATAGACTGGCATTGTTGGCAGCGGTTGAGATGCTGTAGGGGGCACCGTCTCCTACGATACCATCAATGAGGTGAACCTTTGAATCAACGGCTTTTACGTTTACGACAGAGCTTGGAACAATCGCAATTGGACGGAATTATAATAGATGGCAGGGAAAACATCTATTATCTGTCGGCCTTTACCGGCGGTGAGGACGCACGCTTGTTAATAACCGCTGAAGAAGCTATGCTCTTCACTGATTCTCGCTACACGGAACAAGCAGCCCGGGAATCACCGGATTGGACTCTTATTGAAGAAAAACC
>DLUN01000134.1:15934-16293 GCA_003444615.1 Syntrophomonas sp. | reverse complement strand
ATGTTAAAAGATAAAAGCGGGCAAGCAATAGTCGAGTTTGCCTTGGTCATTGGCATATATATTATGTTTATCATCGGCTTGGTAAATATAATATGGGGGATAACGTCGGCCTTCTTTGCACAGCAAATGGCACATGAAACGGCACGAAAGTACGCAGTAACCCTAAACAGAACAGATGCGGAAGAGCATGGCAGAACGTATCTCTATAACTATGCCAGCATTTTCATAGATCCCACTAAAACAAAGGTCACTGTTGAAAAGAAAGACAATAAAACGTCCCAATCAACCGTAGTTGTAACGCCACGGCTTACATCGGGTATTGTTTTTAACAAGAAAACCATAACCAGGACTGCCCAATC
>DLUN01000134.1:12615-15621 GCA_003444615.1 Syntrophomonas sp. | reverse complement strand
GAAAGCAAGCTATATGTAGAGAAAATATCCAGAGCAGTATGCTATGAAGCAGCCATAACATCAGTTGAAGAAACTAATCAAATACGAGACATGTTTACATTACAGTATTTCGACGATGAAGAAGAACGACAATATGTGCATATCCAGGACTTAACTCAAGGATCTACAGATGAATATATCTATTGCTATGTAACCTATTATCACCCGCCTTTCAAATACATTTTCCCCGAAAAAGACAAAGGAAGGAGCATTCCTGTAATGTTTAAGAAGGGTCTTTAAAAAAAGAGACGCCGGTCTCTACAATGAAAATGTGCTGAAAAGCCCAAAAGTAGGCACAAATTCAAAGTTGAGGAGGCGTCCCTATATGAAAAATACACAAAATGAAAAGATTTCGCAAATCAAATTTTCAACCCTGGTGGTAGGTATCGATGTAGCCAAGGAGACCCATTATGCAAGAGCCTTTGATTTCAGGGGTATAGAGCTATTCAAGCTGCTAAAATTCAGCAACACTGCAGAAGGTTATGAAAGACTGGAAGAGTGGATGCAAAACATATGTCAGCAGCACAACAAGACGGAGATTATCGTCGGCTTTGAGCCCACTGGACATTATTGGTTCACACTTGGAGATTACTTGAAAAGCCAGGGACATAGACTAGCCATGGTAAACCCGTTTCATGTCAAACGAACCAAAGAATTGGATGATAACAGTCCAACCAAGAATGACAGAAAAGACCCCAAAACCATTGCTATGCTAGTGAAAGATGGCCGCTACCGGGAAGTGTACATTCCAGAAGATGTATATCAGGAACTGCGCCAAGCAGTATCAGAAAGAGATCGTCTGGTACAGCGGATGAGCTCCATCAGCAATCAGGTAACCAGGTGGCTGGACATTCATTTTCCAGAGTTCAATACCGTATCAAAGACTGGCGGGGCCAAGCAGCAATGCAGGTTCTACGGAACTATCCAACACCAGACAAAATTGTAACCGCCGGTGCAGAAAAGATTGAAGGAACCTGGAAATCAACCATGAAACGCACAGCGGGCATAAAACGCGCCCAAGAACTGGTGAAAGTAGCCGGTACAAGTATAGGCAGAAAAACCGGTCTGGTAGCAGCAGAAGCCAGCCTGCAGAACCTTTTAAGTGAGTATGACCTATATAGTCAGCAGTATCAACAACTAGAGCAGTTGATGCTTGAACTCCTGCAACAGGTGCCCCATGCAGAGAAACTGCTGGACATAAAAGGAGTAGGTCTGATCACAGCAGCAACCTTTGTAGGCGAAGTTGGAGATATCGAAAGGTTTCAAGACCCACGCCAAATCCAGAAGCTAGCCGGATTAAACCTGGTAGAAAACAGTTCCGGCAAACACAAAGGCAAAAGCAAAATCAGCCGCCGGGGCCGAAGAAGATTGAGACATGGTTTATTCATGGCCATGATAACGATTTTGGCAACCAATTCAGAGTTCAGGCATTTGCACAAAAAGAACATTACCAGAGAAACCAACCCATTAAACAAGATGCAGTCAATCATAGCGCTGTGTGGCAAGCTAATCCGCGTATTCTATGCACTCTTAAGAACAGGCAGAGATTACAGTGCAGAAAAGATGTTAGGGGATATTGAACAGGGTATGAAAGCAGCCGCTTAATCAACCAGGTAGATACCCCTTGGTTCAGAGCCAACCAAACCGCGGAAGCACAGAGAACCAATAAGTAAAATACAAGATTCATTGGAAATAAAGAGCCGGAACAGGCAGGTTGAATTTTTCCATAAGGGTAAAGACCCGGCTAAGGAGCATGACTGACGTTCCACCTCTTGGATAGGCAGGACGAAAGAAATTCAAGAACTGGTCAGTACTAATTATGATTACTTATGGTGTCATCATTATGGTATCTGCCATTATATCTGGCTTAAACTTCTTTGTTTTGCCCATTGTAATAGGCATAATAGCTCAGGCCTTTACGGTATCTCCTGCTGGCTACGGTTTTATTCACTTTGTAGACAGAGTTTTAGATTTTTCGAAAGGGTAAGAGAGATGAGAATCCTTATAGTAGATGATGAGCCTGCTACAGGATTATTTCTTCAGTCCATAATTAAAGAATTACCAGGGGTTAAAACAGATATTGCTACCAGCGGTAAGGAAGCTTTGAAGAAAGCCTTAATAAGCCAGCCCCAGGCAGTATTTCTGGATATTGATATGCCTGATATCAACGGTATAGAACTTGCCCACACACTAGCAGAAAAATATGAAGACTTATCCCTTGTTTTTGCTACGGCTCATCCGGATCATGCTTTAGAGGCTTTCGAGTTATATTCGATTGATTATATTCTCAAACCCTTTGACCAGGAAAGAATTAAGAGAACAGTAAAAAAGCTGATGGATAAATCAAAATACTTTTCCTCAACCGAAGTCCCTATTCCGGTAAAGACAACAATACAAAATATGTTTTTAAAGCCTAGCAATATTTTATATATTGAAGCCCGAAACAGTGGGAATATTATACAGACATCTAATGGGACTCATATTACCAAAGAAAATATCCATAATCTTAGTATTAAACTACAACAACACAATTTTTTCCGCTGCCATAGGAGCTATTTGGTAAACCTCAAACGTGTAAAAGAAATAGTTACTTCTGGCCGTACTTTTCAGATTATATTAGATACAGAAGAAAAACTCCCGCTTAGCCGCAAACATGAAAAGACACTCCGAATAAAACTCCAGCAGAAGTAACAAAAACCTTGATAGTTTGACACTCCTTGCCGGTTCTCGCCGGTTATTTTTAATTACTGGATAATTCCTTAATGAAATATAACCCATTCACGTTCGATTTTGACCCTTTCGGCTCAAAGCTATTGCTTTTTATTTCCAATCGAGTATATATGTTGTAGGTGGCCACCGCTAATTGGAAGGAGGTGGAAATAATGTTTAAGTTTAAGATTTTAAGCACAGTATCTGCCTTTTTGTTATCGGTTGCCAGTGCTGGTGTACAGCCTGCTTGCTTGTCCA
>DLUN01000134.1:8116-12352 GCA_003444615.1 Syntrophomonas sp. | reverse complement strand
AAGCTTTGGAATAAACACTGTGGAAGAAGATTACGATTATGACTATTCATCACTTTAAATTGGAAAAAAGTATACGTTCCTTTCAGCGCGATTTAACCAATATAATGGCTAGGAACCCTAGATAGATTAGAATCAGCCCCCTGGAAAAGATTAAATTTACCCTAATTATCTTGACAGGGGGGCAGTACAGGCAAAGTTTCAAAAGGAGGAAATTATGCGTTTCTCTTATCTTTTATATGGTATTTTGGCATCGATGTTTTTTTTATTAATTGTAAGTATTATTACTGAATTATTAAATTTTGCTGATTACACTTTTATTGCTATATGTATTTTGTTTGGTACGATGATAATCTGTACACTTTATATTGCAGGATTAATAAAAGACTCATAAAAGGGTTGTTGTATTTTTGGTCCGTGTATAAAGAGAGCCTGTTGAAATATATTACTTTAGGTTTGACTGCCGGAGCGAAAGTGATTTCTTACAGTGATCCCTTGACCAGTCTGGAGATATTAGGCAGGAAAAATGGACAAGAGATTGCAGAAGAATTGATATTGCCCTTTTTTAAGGAAATTTCAAGCATACCCTGTAATGGAGTCATCCATGTGTTTTTGGGCTTTCCGAGGGCTGAAAATATGCATTTCGAAGAGAAATCATTAATTAGAAAATTTTATATACCCCTTGCTAAAACTACATGTTTCATGATTATAATAAAGGTGTAGAATATTATTTAAGGTGGCCCTGTCGGCTTCGAAGTCCCAAGTTTATGTTTGGGATACTGATGTAGGAGCGATGGGGCTATTTATTTAGGCTTAGTTTTACTTTCATCATACTCCCGGTTTTTAGGCACAAACTTCCAATGTCGGTATGGATGGTTCCAACGATTACTGAGGTCCCCTTGATGCCCAGTTGATTCACCAATATTAAAGCCGGGATATATACATCTTATCCTATAGCTAATATACCGATATAGTTTCTCTTTGGCTATTGTCTTAGCTGCCCTACGTCTCTCGCCTGCCGGTTTCTTTTTATGTAAATCATTAAGTCTAAATTGCATAGCACCCAATACCACATCTGTACACTGCAAAATTATATGATCTTTAGAATCCACTTCTACTATATCCTCTTTGCGTATACGAATGTTGGCATTTATAAATTCCTTTTGTGATTGCAAGCTATAAATATAGTTTTTAAATCGTTCGGCTTTGGCCTTGGTATCAGGTAATTGATCCATGTAAATACGCAAATATACAGGCTTGCTACTACTATTAGAATAAATAAGCCCAAATGCATGTTTCAAAAATTGATAATATAAGCGAAAATATGATTCCTCTTTCTGTTCGCGGGTAAGACCAACTGCCGAGAGAGCATTTTGAGTAAACATAATTCTTACCTTAATTTTCCCGCTCTCAATCAAATCAAAAAATAAATTAGTCATAGCTATATACTTTTCCAAGTAAGCAGCCGATACCTTATTCCATTTAACTTCCTGCAACCCCAGTCGCTGCTTTTCTGTTTCCAATATTGACTTAACTGTATCTAAGTCAGCAGATTTCACCAAAGCGCCTCCATAAAAATTACTATGAAATCGTCCTTGTTGTACTGATTCATCAGTATATATTATGTATTCCAAAAGATGTAGCCACCTCCAAAGAAGCGCGATGATTAAACCAACAATGACTTCAACTTCAAAATATGTTTACTGGATGCTTGGGTCAATACTGTGAACTTCCAGCTACTGTACGTATATTAAAGATCTTCTAGATACTGAGTTCCACCGGAGCTAATTCTATAACCGACCTTCCTGTATAATCGCTGGCTCATTAACATTTACCAGAGCAGGGATGCGTTTATTAACCGTTTCAAGAAGTAACTGCAAGAAGCCTGCTTTGAACAAGAAGAACATTCTCTCGTATTTTCATTGCAAAACTCATCAACCCAATCATTTCCGCCAACAAATAATTTGCTACGGCATAACTTCGTCAAAATACTTTCATTTCGTGCCATAATTGCCTCCATACGATCATCAAAGTAATATAAACTAGAATTCATAAAAATTATGCCATATTATGGGCATTTTTACTATATATTTGATAAATAGGTAATGACTTTATTATCTGGAGTACATATGCATTACGTAGGAGTACCTTAAATAACCCAAAAACTCCTCAATAAAACATGAGGAGTTTTAGTATGTCTCTAGATGAAGCCGATGTCCGGATTTGAACCGGCGACCTGCTGATTACGAATTTTAGCTTGGGGTGTTTTTAGGGTAAGGTACTATACCCACTAAATCCAGGTTTAAAGGGATTTCATATCATTTGCATATTAAGGTTTGTTTAAAACTGAATTTTCCATATCAATCCCCTTACTGGCAAGTGCAGCAGTAGTCCAATGACTGGCTGGCCGGTAGCTTTTTCCACCGCTGCTTTATAGGCCATAAGCTGGGGAGCGTATTCGATGATTCGCTCTTCGTTATCGGTACCGGGATAACTTTTGTGATCAATGATCACGTATCCATTCGCAGTTTCCACCAGCACATCGATCCAGCCCTGCATGACTTGGTTTTGCTCATTGCGCAGGAAAATGGGCCACTCCTTCAACACCTTGCATCCCGGATAATGCTTATTCATAAAAGCATGTAATTTTTCACCGGCTAATAACAAATCAGCGGGCTCCAGGGCAGTTTCAACTCCCCAATTCTTGAGAATCTCCTGGACTGTTTCCAGTCTCTCTTCCCCGGTCATCTCGCTGTAATCAAGGGCCAGGTAAGCATGAATAGCACTGCCCAGGGCATCCATGTCCGGCTGGCCGTGGATACTTATGCGGGTGTTATAATCGTATAATAGTTCAAATGCCACGCTGCCAGTGTTTCCGCTCAGACTGCTAGGCGCTATTCTTGCCGGCGGATAATCTCCTGATGAAGGACGCCCCTCAGGCACATACTGGTCCTCATCTGCGGCCAGGCCCGGCAGTCCCATATCCTCAGCATTGTATTCCGTAATACTGATGGGTATTTTGGCATCTCCAACCTGCAACATTGTGTTAGCGGTATCCGCATCCCATTGAATAACACTTTGGCCATCCGCTCCCGTGAGAAGATCCAGCCAGTCGGTTTTCAGCTTATTGCCTTGCTTGCGTATGGCCAATACCAATCCATCCTTAGCCCGGGTCATGCCCACGTACAATAAACGCTGTTCCTCTCTTTCGGTCATAGTCTGAATGGCTGCTTTATATGACAGGCCCTCGATCCTTTCATCCAGCTGGGGATAGCTTCTCTGGCTGCCAAAAAACCATGGCCAGTAGCGAATTTTACGGTTGGCCAGGGGATCCTTTGGGTCAAATTGCTGGGCGGCCTCAATATGTACCCCAAAAACATCATAGCGTGGTTCCTGTCCCAGTCCAGTCAATACCACCCATGGCCATTCCAACCCCTTGGCCCCATGGTAGGTAAGGATGTTTACCGTTTTTTCCCCCATACCTTCTGCCTGCTCCGGTGGTGTCGAATATAGATGAGCAATAAACCCCTCGATGGTAGCTGCATTGCGGTGGGCACGGCATAAATCTATGTATTCCCGGCAAGCACCCCTCAGTGCATCCAGATTGCTGGTGGCCAAGTCCGGATTAGGCCGGGACTTTATATCTAATAGCAGGTCGATTCTGTCTATGGCCTGTTCCAGCGCTTCCAAAGGCGTCCAGTATGGTACGTGGCGCCGTCCTTCGTTCAGGCGCATGACTGCCGGGCTGTCATGCCATTGCTTTTTGGTTTGGTCAGGATCACTCATAAGGTCTTTCAGCCATTCTCCCGAAGCATTTGACCATTGCACCAGTTCTGCCAGAGCCACTGTATCAAGGGGATTATTCATGTATCGCAGTGCCGCTATAGCCAGCTGGCATTCTTTCGTATCCAAAAGGGAACCCCTTCCCACTGATGCTCTTACTCCTATGTTTTCCAACGCCGTGGCGATAGCCCGGCACCTGGCATTAGTCCGGCACAATATGGCTATATCTCCCGGGTTTATGCTGGGATTTTCTTCAATCAGGGCTCGAACGCCATTGGCAATGGCAGCAGCTTCATCTAGGTTATTCTTTACGGTCAGATACCAGGCTTCCAGCCTTCCCCCCTTTGCTTTCTCAGCCCTTTCAGGAGGCACCTTAAGGATAACCTTGCCCGCCCCCATGGCATGAAACACCTGGGAGAACAGGGCGTTGGTAAAGTTCAACAGGTTTTCCCGGGA